>JAIECC010000175.1 GCA_029068665.1 Lachnospiraceae bacterium | reverse complement strand
ATATCCCTCTTTCATCAGAGCATACTCAGTCTGATAAAAGAGGGATACTAAACCATATTGGTGAATGAATATCTATTCTGCAGAAACCAGATTATTTGCTTTTATGGTTTGAAGGTCCATAGTCATATTACGAAGCAGTTCTGCCGCCTGCCCCATGCCAAAGCCCGAACCATCAAAACCTTCGAACAGATTCTTTAACTGCTCACTCATAGTCTGATACTTTTCCAGCAGCCTTACATTCTCGGCAGCGGGTTCTTTCCATACAGACAAATCTCCATATTCTCTTATTGCTGCTTTTTCACCCCTTGTCTGAATTGTCTTTTCATAAGATGCCAAAAATTTCATACGAAGTTCATTGATTGACTCTTCCTTTTTCATTGTATAATCCATTGGCTTGAGAATGTTTTCATTCAATACTGCTTTATAATCATTATCTAATTCCGATATCTTTTCCTTCTGTTCATCTCCTGTATAATCCGCTTCAATTTCTTCCCGAAGGGATTGATACTTTTTATCCAATTTTGTCAGGATGTCCATATCTGCAGCCGCTTCATAATCCCGCTGTACTATATTCACTGCATAATTCTTGGATATCTTATCAAATTCCGCTGCATAACCCGTCTTTGGTTCCACGCTGATTCCAGCTAATTGCAGGGCCCTGTTGTCAGCCTCGGTCAATAAGTATTGCGCTTTTTCGAGACCTAATTGGGAAATATGTACACTGGCAGCATCTGCCTCCATATTCAATCCATATTCCTGATAATTCTTTTCTCCCTGAGCAATGCGGTCAACTACTTTTTGTTCCGCTTCCGTCAAGGCCTCTCCTGCCTTACTCTTCTCATACGCCCGAAATTGAAACTTCATATTTTCAATTCCTTCTTTGCTCAGATAAATACTCTGTTCAATTCTTTTACTCATAACTTCATCCTCCTTGATCGTCATAGTACCTTATTCTTACAGCAACATTCATAGCAAAACAATGGGAGAATGGAACTCCTTTTCCATCCCAATCGTCATATAAGATATCGGCAGATTATCCACTTAATATAATGATTACTACCATTATATTCTTACCGTTTTATCCCGCTTTCGGTGATTCATTATTAAGGTATATGTATTTTTACGTTCAAACAATTTTGCAAAGTAAGCTTGACATTTTGTGCAAAGTCAACTATACTAAAAATGCAAAGTTGACATTGCAATTAGTAAAGGAGTCATTTACTTGCAGAACAAAATCAGGGAATTACGAAAACAACAGAAGATATCTCAGGAAGAGCTTGCTCTGGCAGTTGGAGTCACCCGCCAGACCATTACATCCATTGAGGTGGGAAAATATATTGCTTCCCTGCCTTTGGCATTTAAGATTGCACGATATTTCGGTTTGGCCATCGAGGATATATTTGAATTTGTAGACGAGGAGGAATCATAGATGGAAGCATATAAGAAATCAATCAAACGAAGAAAAGCTAAAGCTGGAATACATTAGGGAAACCGATGAACGACTGGCTGCCATACGGGCAAAAGCCGGAATGCCATTGCTGCTCATCTTGTCAATTGGCATGATTATTGCAGGCATCATCGCAGGATATTTTAATATTTTTATATTCTATACCCTGATCATCACTGCCGTCTGTCAAATGATAGTTGGATGCTGTATCAAACTGATCTGTATGAAAACTATGTGACCCCTGTTAAATCATAGCTTTCACCAATCATACGCTTAATATCTTTTTCCGGTACCGTGCCATCCAGAATAATCGAGTTCCAATGCTCTTTATTTAAATGATATGCCGGCAATACGGATTCATAGGCCTGTCTCCAGAAATCTCTCCACTCCGGGTCTGCTTTTACATTAATCCATACGTGTCCATCCTTATCAAAAATCCAGGCAAATACCTTCTTATTCTCTCTATGCCGGATGACACACCAATTGGGGTCATGAAAGGGATAATCCTCATATACATTTTTATAAGTAAGACAATAATCGATAACCTCTTTTCGCTTCTTCATTTGGGTTCCTTTCTATTTGATAATTCATTCTTTATGCAAAGTTCAAACTATATCCTTATTCTAGCAGATTTCAGGCATTGTGCAAATATCTGAAATTCGGATATCAAAAACAAGCCCATCGTTTAAAACGATGGACTTGCTTCCTATAGAGCTTCATATAGCTTTACTTATCTCACATCAACCGTATAATTATCTACGGTTCCACTAAGCTCATATTCGAAAGTAACTCCCTGGAATTCAAAAGTTCCACTGCATTCACCGTCAGCAAAATCCTCTGTAATATCAATCTTACTGTCACCAATAGAAAGATACAGGCGATCGTTTTCCTGTAGGATTTCTGAGGTCAAATTACATTCCTCATACTCTGCCCCATCTTTGATTTCCATCTGGGTGTCCTCACTGTTATAGAATTCAACGACTGCAGGCTCTTCACCATCTACCTGGTATTCGAATTCACCATACACCAGGTCTCCATCCTGATGCCAGGTAATATCCTGCTCCACTGCCTCACCATTGATGTAAAGAATCACCTTTTCTACCCAGGTATTGCCGGTTGCTGCATAGCAGATTCCATTGGATGCCACAATGCAAAGCCCAAATGCTGCTGCAATGGCCGCTGCATATCTTAGTTTACTCTTTTTCTGAATCTTCTTTTCTTCCATTTTCATACCCTTGACCTTTCCCAGCACTGCCTCAGGGACATGTACCTCGTCAAAGGTGCCTTGATAATATTCTTTATTCTTCATCTTCCCACGCCTCCTTTAGCTGCTGCCGCAATAGTTTCCTTGCACGAACAAGTCTGGTTCTCACCGTTGCCTCCCGCATATGCAAAAGTTCTGCAATTTCCTTGGAGGAATACTCTTCATAGTAGAATAAATGAACCACAATTCTGCACTTTGGCGGAAGACTCATCACCGCCTGATACAGGGCCTGCTTCTCTTCTATGGAGAACTCCGGCTCCACTGCCGGCTCTTCCGTATACTCTACATTCTTTCTCCAAAAGGAAGACCATAGACTGTTACATTCATTTACTGCTACCCGAATCAGCCATCTCCGGATATGTTCTTCATCCTGAAACTTTTTCCGCCCAATCAGCAGCTTCATAAAAGTTGTCTGCACTACATCCTCTGCATCATGAGGAGTCTTGGTATAGCTGAGTGCCACACGATAAACCATGTCTGCATATTGTCCGACAATTCTGTTAAACTCCTGGTCGCTCACAGCCACACCTCCTTGTTCTGCTTTTGTTTCCTTGAAAGGCCTTTCACTATATAAACGGCTGAGGAATAAAAAATGTGCGATTTATTTTCATATTAATTACTTGGCTCTATAGCGTCAACAAATTAATCAATTGACATTCTTTCCTCTTGCCACCCATTCCACAATAGGCTAAAATATCTGAAAAAAGTATACAGAAAGGCATTTCCATGACACAAAAACAAATCCTTATTATAGATGACGATACCGACCTGTCTCTTATTCTGTCCGATATGCTGGAAAGCTACGGATACGGAGTCACCTGTGCCGCAGACAGCGAACAGGCATTTGAACTGCTTGCCGATTCCGTCTTTCATCTTATTCTACTGGATATTAATCTGCCGGGTACCACCGGCTTTGAACTATGCCGAGAGCTTCGCCGGGCATCCACCGTTCCGGTTATCTTCGCAAGCGCCCGGACCAGTGAAACAGACCGGATTACCGGATTCGACTTAGGTGGCGATGACTATCTTCCCAAGCCTTATTCCATGAAGGAGCTGCTATCCAGAGTGAATGCACTGATGCGCCGGACCTACGGATTCCACCAGGAGGAACAGATTGTGACCTTCGGCAACGTTTCCGTCAATATCACAGCCCGAAGTGTCCTTAAAAATAATATCCCGGTATCTCTTTCCTTACGGGAATTCGACCTGCTTGCCTACCTGTGTGAGCATCCCAATGCGGCGCTTCCCAAAGAACGGCTGCTTCAGGAGGTATGGGGAGCCTTTTCCATGGTAGAAGCTTCCACCCTTACTGTTCACATCCGCTGGCTGCGGGAAAAACTAGAGGACAATCCGGCAGAGCCCCGATACATCAAAACAGTCTGGGGAATCGGCTATCTGTTAGAAACAGGAGGACAGCATGAAACATAAATTAATTATTATTACATTATTCTTTGCAGCAATCATTCTTCTCATTACCGGCTCCTTTTTTTTCCGGAATCAGCCAGATACATCCGCGGACCGGAAAGGCGAACAAATCATTGCATTAAATGAAATTGAACATTTAATCCAATCCGGTCATTATGAAACCGCCGCTGAAATGACTGCCAGACTGCAGGCAGATATACAGCAGACCGAATATCCTTCTGAGCAGCCTGTTCTTATTCTGCCATTGTCCGCCTGCTGTCTCCTATTTCTCATCGTAGTATTTTTTTATATTTACTTTGCAATGTTACGGCCCTTTGATAAATTGCAGACCTTTGCAGAACAAATTGCCCAAGGGAATCTCAATCTTCCCCTTCATTATGAACGTTCTAATTATTTTGGCCAGTTTACCTGGGCATTTGACAGTATGCGGCAGGAAATTACCAAGGCCCGTGCCTGTGAACGGGAGGCCATTGAGAACAATAAAACTGTCATTGCTACGCTTTCCCATGATATTAAGACCCCCATTGCCTCTATTCGTGCCTATGCAGAAGGACTGGAAGCCAATCTGGATACCACTCCGGAGAAACGGCAAAACTATGTGGCGGTACTGACACGAAAGTGTGATGAAGTAGCCCGACTGACGGATGACTTATTTCTACATTCTCTTTCTAATCTGGATAAGCTGAAAATCAATCCCACGGAATTTGAACTGTGCAGCTATATGCAGACAGCTATTCATGAGATTGCAGCCGAACAAAAGGATATCATCTTTCATGCACCGGATTTTACTGCTATGGTAAATGCGGACCAGAACCGCTTGCTGCAGATTGCGGAAAACCTGATTAACAATGCCCGAAAATATGCCAAAACCCGGATTGATGTATCCCTGACACATACAGATGATTCCATCCAAATCCGGTTCCGGGACTATGGCAGCGGAATTCCGGATAAAGACATGCCATTTATCTTTGATAAATTCTATCGTGGAGGAAACTGTGGGGCAGAAGCCGGCTCCGGCTTAGGCTTATATATTGTAAAATATATCGCAGAGCAAATGAATGGCGGTATTCAACTGCATAATCATACGGACGGCTTGGAGGCCATCGTATATTTCCCTGTCAAATTCCCATACTCTTAAGGACTTCTTAATAACTTTTCTGTTAGGGTAAGTGCTGGAAGTACATTTGCAGTGTAAATGCATTCCAACAGTGCAGTCACTCCATATAAGGAAATCATCCGGCTGCACAGGAAAGGAGCAGCAATGAAACATACCATCTTATCAGCAAAGGACTTATGTAAAAGCTTTGCCCACAACGGTGAGCAGCTTCATATTCTTTCGCATATTGATCTGGAGCTTTATGAGGGGGACTTTACCGTAATCATGGGAGCCTCCGGTTCCGGAAAATCCACACTGCTTTACACATTAAGCGGTATGGACCGGGCAACCGCGGGACAGGTGCTCTATGGGGACCGGAACTTAGCAGATATGAGTGAAAAGAAGCTGGCCGGACTGCGTCATACAGACTTCGGCTTTATCTTCCAGCAGATGCATCTGATCAGTAATCTTTCTTTATTCGAAAATATAGCAGTATCGGGATATCTGAACAAGAACCATACCACTTCAGAAATCAATACCCGTGCCAATGAATTAATGGAGAAAATGGGAATCCTTCATGTAAAGACCCACCTTCCTTCCCAGGTATCCGGAGGTGAACAGCAGCGCTGTGCCATTGCAAGAGCAGTCATTCATCAGCCAAAGCTGCTGTTTGCAGATGAGCCTACCGGTGCCCTGAACCGGAAAAACACCACAGAAGTATTGAATTTACTGACAGACTTAAATGCCAACGGGCAAAGTATCCTGATGGTCACCCATGATATGCGTGCCACATTACGGGCAACCCGTATCCTCTATCTGGCAGACGGAGCTATTATGGGGGAGCTTTCCCTGCCGCCTTATCAGGCAGAAGAAGAAAAGAGCCGGGAAGCACAGGTAAACGCCTGGTTAGGCTCTATGGAATGGTAGGTGATACATATGGAAATCCTTACACTTTTGAAAGCAAATATCCGTTATCGAAAGGGTACGTTCTTCAGTCTTTTTACTCTTATGCTGATTATTGTCACGGCAATGACTGCCATATTCAATGCTACGAACAATGAAAATCAGGCGGTAGAACAGGCATTACAGCGAATTCATGCCGGAGATTTAGTGGTATTTATACATGAAAGCAGCTATACAGATGAACTGCAAGCTTCTCTTCTGGCACAGGATACCGTAGAGAACCTTATGGCAATTCCTGCCTTCTGGACAGTATCCAGCGAAGCAAATGGAACCAAGTCCTACGAAACCGCTTTTCTAAGAAAGCTGACACCGGATTATCGAATCCTGAACGAAAATCTAACTGCACATGAAAAGGAAACACCGTCCTTAGACAAGGGTGAAATTTATGTCCCTCTGGGAGTCAGAAGTAAATACTCTTGTGAAATCGGAGATACCATTCACTACACCACTACCTTTGGAGAATATGATTTTGTAGTAAAGGGATTTATTGAAGAACCCAATAATGGCAGTGCCACCATGGGATGGAAACAGATTTTTATCAGTGATTCCGACTTTGCACAAATAGAAGATGACTATCGGCAGTTTAATACCGATAATCAGAATGTTGGTGCTATGTATATCCTTCATATTTATAAAGCCTCTGACTGTACACTATCAGATGTGAAATGGAAGCAGCAGTTGAACATGGATACCGGTATCATTGATGCTACGTCCATGGGTTCTCTGACCAAAACTCAGATTGTTCATTATACCGGGCTATTCAATCAGATTATTTCCAGTATTCTGATGGTATTCTTATGCCTGTTATTTATCATTGTTCTGATTGTCATTGGTCATAGTCTTTCTACCAGCATTGAGTCGGATTATGTCAACCTCGGTATATTAAAGGCACAGGGTTTTACTACCGGAAAATTGCAGATTGTACTGATGTTACAATACTTATTTGCTGAGATTGCAGGTGCTGCTTTGGGTCTTCTCCTTGCGATTCCATTGACAACTACTTTGGTACAGCTCTATCTGCCAATAACAGCTATTCTGGCAGACCATACCATATCCCTTGGCAAAAGTCTGCTGTGTATCCTCGCTCTTTTACTGATTTCTACCATCATCCTGCTGCTTCTGACACAGAAGCTGGGAACGCTGTCACCGGTTCGTGCTCTGTCTGCCGGACAGCCGGAACAATACTTTGACAGCCGGTTTCGGCTGCCCATTTCACAGAAGCTTCTATCCGGAAGTCTTGCATTTCGTCAGTTTACTTCTGCAGCCAGACGATACCTTGCTTCTATTCTGATCGCTGCCATTCTGGTCTTCTTCATGCTGACCATAACCGTACTGGCAAATATGGCAGATTCAAAATCAGCGCTGGAAGCCATGGGATATATGTACAGCGATTGTGCTATCTATTTTCAGGAAGTTGCCAGTGAACAGGAATTAGAGGATATGGAAGCTGTAATCGAAACACTGTCCCCCATTGATAAAGCATATTATATGAACACCCGATATATCTCCATTAACGGATATGAAATCTATTGCTTCATATGGAAAGACCCGGATATGATTGGAGGGATTACCAAGGGACGGGCTCCTCTGTATGACAATGAAGTTCTGATAACGGAAATCGTTGCCAAAGAGCTGGATTTAGAACTGGGAGATACCGTACTTCTTGCCTGCGGCAATTTCCGGGAAGAATTCATTATTTCCGGCATCTTCCAAAGCACCAACGATACCGGACTGGTAATTGCCATTTCCGCAGAAGGGGGAGACAGGCTGGACATTCCATGCCCTACTTCTGCAGACTTCAGCTTTGTTGATTCATCGAAATCCCAAGAGATTACGGATGTCCTGAATGAAGAATTCGGAGATATTCTGGATGCAACAGCAGTGGAAACGGATTCCTTTACAGGATTAATCCGGTTGGCATTAGATGCCATGACAGCAGTGATTTATACCTTCTCCATCTTGTTTGCCCTTGTGGTTGTCTATATGGTCTGCAGTAAAATCTTTATTAAGGAGCGAATAGATATCGGAATCTACAAAGCATTAGGATTTACCGCCCTAAGTCTGCGTCTTCAATTTGCCTTTCGATTTCTATTCGTGGCAGGAATCGGTTCGATTCTGGGAACCATCCTTGCCTTCCTGTTCAGCAACCGGCTGTTGAATTCTTTACTGTGGGCAATAGGAATCACGAATTTCGTTGCAGACTTTACCTATGATACTATCCTGATACCGATTCTGTTGATCTGCCTCAGTTTCTTCCTGTTTGCTTATCTGGTTTCCGGAAAAATCAAACGGGTAGAGGTAAGAGAACTGGTAACAGAGTAAAAAATAAGCCTATTCTGCACTTTTTCTCTGTTCCCGGCGGTTTATCAGAAATTCTGCCAGATAGGCACAACCGATTCCACTTATCATTCCAATTAAGACATCGGTTGGATAATGTACACCTACATACAGTCTGGAAAAGCCAATCACTGCAGCAAAAATTACCATAGGAACTCCATACCGACAGTGCATTTTACGAAGCAGTACCCATGCCACGGAAAATGCACTGCTGGTATGTCCTGAAGGGAACGATGCATCGATTGGCTTTGCAACCAAAAGCTGTAAACCCGTAATCACCTCATAGGGACGAATACGGTCTACCAGATGTTTCAATATCAGATTATTAATCAAGAACGAAATCACGATAGAACATGCACAGATAATGCCGATTCGCCGGGTCTTCTTCCAGATACATAGCGCTACTGTTATTACAATCCATATGGCACCTGCATTTCCAAGTGTCGTAATACCTGTCAAAATCGGAGTCAGCACCGGATTACGGACCTTTTCCTGCAAAAACAGCAGGATACTGCTGTCCAGATTCCATTCTCCGACTGGCAGAACCCAAAGGGCAATTGCCAGACCAAGCAGAAGAATAACTGCCGGCAATATCAAATTTTTCTTCTTTTCTGTTTTTTCCATATCCATTCCCATATGCCTAAAATCAGACAGCCCGCACCATAGCAGATAATATCCTTAAAATCAAATGTAGAACCCAGCAGAATCCGAAAGAATCTGCTGTCTCCCAGTCCCAGAAGTTCTACCAGTCTGAAATACTGCATCACCTCTACAAATGCGGCAAATAGAAATACATAAAGGGGCAGTAACCGGACCTTCTCCGGTATCCAGATCCGAATAAAGAAATAAATGACCATGACAACCAGCCCGTCTCCCACATAAGGCCGGATAAAATCATCATGAACATATAATGCAATTATGATTTCTACCATAAGAAAAAGAACAGTAAGCGCTGCATATACTATTTTCATCTTCTTTTTGTCTGACACGTTTCTATTCTCCCCATGCATTCATGCTTTTATAGCCTTCTATATGGCGATTCTGTTTACAGCCTTTGAATTTCCACTTAAATAACCTTTCTTAATTACTGCATTTTCATAATAATTTCCCTTGCAACACTTTCTTCGATCGGTGTTGCGAATACACCCTCCTGGAATTCCACCACAGCTCCAATTCCCTTCTGAATCACAAACCGCAGCTTACCATCCCGTACTTTCTTATCCGTATACAGCTTCTTAACCAAAGCCTCCCGATCAATATAATCCGGAATTGCCGTAGGTAAATTTGCTTTTTGTAATAAGGCAATGACTGCATCCCGTTCCTCCACCGTCACATAGCCTAATTGAAGTGCCAGTTCTGCTTCTGCTGCCAGCCCAATGGAAACTGCCTCGCCGTGAAGCAGCTGATAATCACTTACAGTTTCGATAGCACGTCCTACCGTATGTCCCAGATTCAGGATTTCACGCAGACCGCTTTCCCGTTCATCCTTCATGACTACCTGATATTTTACCTTGCAATTCTCCTGTGCGATATGCTCGCATACCGCTTCCTCAATGGACAATATTTCCGCCATATGTTCATCCAGATAATGAAAGAACTCTTTATCCGCAATGATTCCATGCTTAATGGTTTCCGCCATACCACTTGATATCTGATTAGACGGCAGTGTTTTCCATGTAGCAATATCCAGATATACCTTTTCCGGCTGATTAAATAGTCCGATTAAATTCGTAGCCAATGGTGTATCTACAGCAGTTTTACCGCCAACAGAGGCATCTGCTGCTGCTAACAAGGTAGTGGCATAGTTAATGAATGGAATTCCCCTGCCATAGGTTCCGGCTACAAAGCCTGCCAGGTCCGTTACCACACCGCCTCCTACTGCAATAATGCAACAGTCACGGCGATACCCCTTTGCCAGCATAGCATCCTCTATTTCCTCTTTCGTCTTACGGGTCTTACTGGTTTCCCCGGCTTCAAATACGAACAAATCCGCCTGATATCCCGCTTCCTGTAATAAGCAGTAAATCCGGTCTGCATACAAATCTTTCACAATACTGTCCGTTATAACAACAAACTTGTGAAGATTTCCTACCAGACCATTTTTTATATCTTCTATTAATTTATGCTCCAATTGAAATCCTACTTCGATTTCATAGCTGTCATCCACTACCTTCTTCAATTCTACATTAAATATGCTCATCCTCTATTTCCTCCGCTTCTTCCGATTTCTCCTGCTCAATCAGTTCAACACGCTGGATTCCAGTCTCGCTCTTCAGCCAGTTCGTAAGGGCCTGCTTCTCCTCCTCTGTCAAAGGCTCTGTAGTTTCTGCCACAAACATGATATAATCCTCTTCCGTATCGGACATAATACCACAGCTGCAGGAACTTAGATTTTCAAAGATTGTACACGCTTTTTTCGTTAATTTCTGACAATCTATGGCTGACTGCTGCTCAGATTCATATGCCTGGACATTCTTTTCCATTTCATCCATCTTTTCCTGTTGTTCTTCTAACTGTTTCTGTAATTCAGATATGGTATTCTCCTGTATGGCAATGGTAATCTTATCCGCATCCTCCACATCATCCTGCGTTAAAATAGAGTTTTGAGTCACATGCAGCGTGTAACCATCCAGGTTGTAACGAGACATTTCTTTTTCAAGAACAGCCAATGCCTCATCTGCCACCGGCACTCCTACCAGAGAAACTGAAATCACCTTGTTCTGCTTATCTGTACTGCTCTGTACCACCTGGGTATCCGGAAATACGAACTCATTACTCAGATAACTGGATACATTGTGTGCAATAACAGAGTCCCGTACGGTTATCATTCCAATATAAACACTTGGAATCACTGTAATGATCGTAATGGCAATAACAGCCCGGTTAATCCGTTTTTGCTGCGCCTGACGGATATACTTGTGCCGGGGCACTCCCAGAACAGCCGCTATAAATGCGGAAGAAAGGGTAATAAATAACGTATTAATCAGGAATAAATAAAATGCACCAAAGATAAATCGGGGCTGAAGACTTGCAATTCCATATCCGGCAGTACACAGAGGCGGCATCAATGCGGTTGCAATTGCCACACCGGGAATCACATTTCCTTTTTTCTGTCTGGTATTCCCAATCATTCCTGCAATACCACCAAACAAGGCAATCATTACATCCCACAATGTAGGGCTGGTTCTGGCAATCATTTCTGATGTAGGGTCATTTAAAGGTGTTATCAGGAAATACAGGGTCGCTGCAATCAAACTGATTGCAACCTGAGTTCCAAATCGTGTCAACGACTTCTTAAGCAATGTTAAATCCCGGACTGCCAAAGAAAATCCCATGGTCATAATTCCACTCATCAACGGTGAAATCAGCATGGCGCCAATAATAACCGCAGTGGAATTCACATTCAGTCCAATAGAAGCAATCAATACTGCCAGCATGAGAATCCACATGTTGGCACCATGAATGACGGTATTCTCCTCCATCATTTCATCGATTTCCTCATAGCTCATCATGTCATCCCGTATATTAAATACATCATAGAAATATTTCCGAATTCCGCTTTTTGACTCTTCCGTATCTTTTTTATTCTTCTGCATATTAATATTCCCTCTCGTTTGCTTTTTCTCACAAATCTAATATTAATATACTGTTCTCATTTTTACAACTGTTTTGATGAATTGCAGATATTCCATAATTGTATTAAATTTTCATTTCAAAATATATATAGAACTCACGAATGAAAAAACAGAAAATAATAATATACTTAGCCGGTGAGCTGGGGGACGTGTTTCTCATTCATTCCGAGACCTGACGGAAAGGATGATGATTATTATGGTTACATGGGGTGACTTCTTCGCCTTTGTCATTATGTTAATGTCAATACTAACCTACATAGATAAACATGATAAACGTAAAAAGTAGCCGTCCTGCTTCCTGCTAAAGAGTGGACAGCTACTTTTGTAACTAAAACTTATTCGCCGGAACGGGTGAGGTGCATTCACCTTCCAGCTCCCTTGTTAAGCATATTGTATTCCAACTAATTCAAGTTGTCAATGTCATTCCTCATGTTTTCAACCAAAAGCCACAGAGTAAACAGGCATTCGTAAGCAAGCATACCGGCAGCCACTACCCATGACGGAAATCTGCAGCCCAGAATCAGAGAACCAATCACAACAATCACTGCAGAGACTGCATAAGCTTTCGAGCAATAAAGCCAGGCAAAGGGAAGCAAATGTCCACCAAATACCATAGCCAGCACCATAATCATACGCTCCGGCACAGCTGCATATACCCAGCACACAATACAGATATACAATATTTGATTCATAGTAAATAGCATTCCTGCTTTATTCAGTGGATTCTCCTTATTCTGCATTTTTATACCCAAGGCTTTTGTAAGCATCAGTGCCAAGGGCATCAAAAGCGAAACCGAGAACCAGGAATATAGGTTTCTGATTTCTATAGGCAAATCCATAAACTGAATCAGTAAAACCCCCAACCATACCGCTATAGAAGCTCCAATAAATGCAATTCCCTTTTTATTCTTAACGGCTGAATCCCTTCGCATGTAATTTATTGCCTCTTCCATTTCATTTTTACTCATTTCTACGCTCCTCCTTATCTCTATTCTACATCTGCTTTTGCTGATATCTTTGCAGTGCCTGCGTATATTCCACTTCCTTTCTCCTGCTGTAGATTCGAAATATACCTATGCACAGAAAATATAGTATTACAATAATTCCTGCAAAAATAAGCCATTGCAGAAAACTCCCCTCTCCATGAAACAGTCCGAACAAATAAAAGCAACAACCTTCATATACACTGAAAATCAGCATAAAGCTGGTCAGTCTTCCTACAAATCCTAACTTTCTTATTGCCACATCCGAAAATAATAAGGTAAACAGAAAAACTCCTCCTGTTACAAATACCAGCATCTGAACTAATACAGTTACGGAAATCGTTTCCAATCCCAAAGCAATACTTAAAATCAGCAGCAATAATGCCAGCCATGTAAAGGATATGGAAACTCCATTCCGCATCCAGACCAAAAACTTCTTTATTTTCTCTCTGCTCATTTTCATACCTCCTAAATCCCCAATCTTTTTTTAATTTCTCCTGCATATTTCCGTGAAATATAAAGCTGCTCACCGTTGCACATGGTTGCCTGAATGGTACGATTCAGTTCCGGTCTGAGACTGGCAATCCGATTGATATTGATAATCTGTGATTTGGAACTTCTCATAAAATCGTCCTTCAAAAAAAGATACTCCAATTCATATAGCTTCTGTTCTATTTCCAGCACATCATCCGATGTATATAAAAAGCTTCGGTTATCTACCACCTCAAAATAAAGAATCTCAGAGAGCTCTACAAAAACAACCTGACCTTCTTTTCTTCCCTGAATTTTCTCATGAAATGCTTCAATATGTCTTTTTAACCGGAAAATCCGTTCATCAACCTGATTACATGCAATTGTAACCCTTATCTTCTCTTCCTTTTGTTTGATTATTTCAACTTCCATCCTGCACCTCCCTGGTTAGTTTATATAAAATCATAGAATTCCACAAGCTATAGACCAGTATGTGGTACAAAATCTATAAGTATCCTGCCGTGAAATTCCGAATCTCAGTTGTATTCAATACAAAAATTGTTATAATAAGGTTATTATACTAAGTGAGGATAACTCTTATGAAGGCTAAACGAAATAAAACAATTGATATTACTGTAGAGGAAGGGCGATGCTATCTGGACCGATGCATAACCGTTAATAGCCCTGTAAATCTTTCTGACATTTTAGATAAAACAATAAAGGGAAATACTTTATCTGTACTTCCCTTTTTTCCACATGAATTTGTTGATTTACTTATCGTTGATCCTCCTTATAACCTTGATAAAGACTTTCATGGTCAGAAATTTAAGAAAACCTCCGATGATTTGTATGAAGAATATACAGAAGCATGGATCAAGCTTATGCTTCCGCTATTGAAGGATAATGCCACCATTTACGTTTGCTGTGACTGGCAATCCAGTCCGGCAATCGGCCGCATTCTCAAAAAATATTTTTATGTCCAAAATCGTATAACATGGCAGAGAGAAAAAGGACGGGGAGCACTAAACAACTGGAAAAACGGCATGGAAGATATTTGGTTTGCAACAAAATCAAAAACATACACATTCAATGTGGAAGCTGTAAAAGTAAGACGAAAAGTAATTGCACCATATAAAATAGAAGGAAAACCAAAGGATTGGGAGGAAACCAAAGCAGGAAAGTTTAGAAATACATATCCCTCCAACTTCTGGGATGATATTTCCATCCCATACTGGTCCATGCCTGAAAATACAGCTCATCCAACCCAAAAGCCGGAAAAGCTTCTGGCAAAGCTGATTCTTGCAAGCTCCAATGAAGGGGATCTTGTATTTGATCCTTTCCTGGGCTCTGGTTCTACTTCTGTTACTGCAAAAAAGCTGAATCGCCATTTTGTTGGTATCGAGCAGAATGAACAATACTGTATCTGGGCAGAAAAGCGTCTTGAAATGGCAGAGACAGATGCTTCTATCCAAGGGTATACAGATGGGGTCTTTTGGGAACGGAATACAACTACACTGCAGAAAAAGGCATCAAATCCAAAATGACCTATAGTTCCAATGGAATCATTTTGCTTTTCTATACCTGCAAATCTAAATTTGCACCAACCTGTGCCTGTTCCTTTGTATTGGCTTTGCCTGTACTATCCTCTTTCATAGCTTCCATGATGGTCTTAAACTCTGTGTCATCCAGGTAAATCATGCCATCTTCGGAAGCCGCCATCTTTTCACTTAAAAGCTGTTCAACTTTCTTTTCTTCCAGCATTTCCTTTAATTCTTCTTTCTTTTTTGCCGCTTTTTCTTTTGTTTTTTCAATTAGCTTTTCAGCATTTTTCCGTCTTTCTTCCCGGAATTTTTCACTTATTTTATAGCCGTGTTCATTTCGAGTAAGAGCGACTTCACGATATTTTCCATTTTCGTCTATATAACTATGCCGAAATACAGTTTTCCAGCCACTGGCATTATTAATGCTGTCTACCAGCTTTGTCATAGATTCCACACCTTTGATCAGTTCTTTCACTTCTTTTTCTTTCTCCGGATCATTCTGCATTTTTTCCAACAGCTTTGGATTGATCGTCAGAGTTTTACCGGTCTTTGCTGACGAAAACCCATTTCTAACGCTGCATTCCACACTTGGAGCAAGCTTTGCCAGCTCACTCATATAGTCGGTCGTACTTTTTGATTTACTATTTCCTGCTTTTTCTGATGTTTTGACAGTTTCCTTCTTTTTTGTGCTGTTTGCCGCACTGCTTTCTGCCATGCCCTGCACCGCATAGCTGCTGTAATTGTTTGTAATCTCCATTGCCATAATTTTGTCCTCCTTGATAAAAATTAATTTGAAATCCATTTCCATGTTACATTTATAGCATTTTTAGCAATCTCACCCTCCAGTCACTCATGGGGTTCTCATAAGGGATTTTAACTATGGAATCTTCTGAACCGGGTTCATAATAGCAGGTACATCCGGTACCTCCAACTCCGGGAAGTTTATAAAATCCTCCAAAAACAATAAAAATATCTCCTGCCGCATGATTGTCATACAAATAATTTTCAAAGGCTTCTCTGTTCACATAAACATAGCTGTCGTCATAAGAAACCATTTGGTACAAAGCATCACTGTTATCAAAAAAAGTAACATTTCTTCCATCATATCCATATGTAAACATAATGTCATTTTCATTATATCTGTCATAAGAAATATCTTTTATCCATATAACTGTCCCCATAACACACAACACAGAGACAACCAATATACTGACTGCTACAATCCGCTTATACGGTCTATACCGGGCTATCCTTGTCATTCTCTGCCGGATATCCTGATATTCCTTATCTCCCACAAAAGTAGCAAACATGTTAAAATCTTCACTTTCTTCCTGTAAAATCCTCATACTCTTTAGCAGAAGCTGACCATAAGCATATGCTTTTCCTTTGCTTCTTCGGATTGTTACCCAATCACAGATTTCCTCCATGTCCTCTCGAAAGAATTTTATACCTATGGTAAGAAGCGGATTCAACCATAAAAGCACTCGCAACACATCCCACAGAAAATAAAACAATAAATGTCCCAACCGAATGTGCGTCTTTTCATGAAGCAGGATTGCCTGTAGTTCTTTTCTATCATATTCTTTCAATATAACTGCAGGTATTACAATCTTTGGTCTGAATACCCCTATGGTAGACGGTGTAACAGGAAGATTCGTAACATAAATAATCGTATCATCCACTTTTCTTTTTTCCATGCCCCTAACCATATTTTTCAGCTTTCTTCTTTTGTAAAACAACCGGACAGCATATATAAATACACCACATAGGTACAGCCATCCGACCCACACATGATTTATAAATATTCCATTCCACCATGAAAACAATATGATGCCTATTGAGCTTTCATAAAAAAATTTCAGTTTCCCTACAAACAAGACAGGAAGAAACAGACTCCATAATGCACCCTTTAGAAATACACTGTTTTTCAATACCGTTTTTCGCATGAGAACCACAAATGCAAATACAACAAAAGAAAATAGCACACATCTTACAAGCTGTATGACATAATAGACAGCACAAAAATTAAAAAGCTGTATCCCACTATTCACAAATTCTTCTACTGTCATTTTTCATCAGCATCCTTTTCTTTGCACTGTTCTAAGATTTCTTCTAAATCCCGAAACTGTTCTTCTGTCAGTTTTGCACTCTGCAGCAATGCTGCCATTGCATTTTTCCGGCTT
Organism: Lachnospiraceae bacterium; assembly: GCA_029068665.1. GTDB lineage: Bacteria > Bacillota > Clostridia > Lachnospirales > Lachnospiraceae > CAG-632. The sequence continues at coordinate 7,392 of JAIECC010000175.1, read as the reverse complement.
CCCTCAAAATAATTGTCTACAAATTTCCTGCTCTTTTCTTTTTGACATTCCTCCTTTGATTTCTCCACAGAATAGTGGTAAACCCTTGCATCATGCTCGTCTACGGTATAGCTCAAGACCCCTTTCTGCCATAAGCGATTTAGCAGGACACGCACCATTCTTGGTGACATATCTGATTTTTCCCGCATTTTCTTAATGACTTCTTTCGCCGTAAGGGATGTATCACTTGCCCAAAATACTTCCATTACCAGCCATTCACTTTGGCTGGGAGTGGTTTCCCGTTCCATATGATCTGCCTCCTTTATACTATGCTATTTATTATATCGGACAAATCACAAAATTTGTTAATGTTTGTTCCCTTTTGTTGGTTAAATCAAAAAAAGCACTCCATTGGAGTGCTTCTTTTTCGCTCAAGCCTTGATTTTCAAGGCTTATCAGTCATGAGACATCGGGGACTCGAACCCCGGACAACTTGATTAAAAGTCAAGTGCTCTACCACCTGAGCTAATATCCCATTTCAATATAAAATTGAATCCCATGAAAGCAGGCTGCTTTCAAACTGGGCTAGCTGGATTCGAACCAGCGAGATGCAGGAGTCAAAGTCCTGTGCCTTACCGCTTGGCGATAGCCCATTAGTAAGTAAATATCTCCAGGAACGTCGCCTGACGCTTTGCTCCTTAGGGTGGATAGAGGGACTCGAACCCTCGGCCTCCAGAGCCACAATCTGGCGCGCTAGCCGACTGCGCCATACCCACCATAGCGTGCTCGAAGGGATTCGAACCCCCGACCCACGGCTTAGAAGGCCGTTGCTCTATCCAGCTGAGCTACGAACACACATTTCCTTCCGGCAACTTTGTCAGTTACGAAAGAAAAAAGCGGGTGATGGGAATCGAACCCACGTATCTAGCTTGGAAGGCTAGTGTTCTACCATTGAACTACACCCGCACATTTACTTTTGTGGAAACTAAAATTATATTTCAGTCGGGGTGACAGGATTCGAACCTGCGACCTCTTGATCCCAAATCAAGCGCTCTAGCCAAGCTGAGCCACACCCCGTTTTCCACGAAAATTGCTTTGCGTTACTCTTCAGTTTTACTGCCCTTTTGTCAACGCAAGTGTTATTATATCGAATGGTCCTAAAAAAGTCAACACCTTATTTTTATATTTTCGCATATTTCCGGAAAAACTTGTCAACTCATACAAATAGCTAAAACCCAACTTTACAGAAAAGGGAACTTCCCAAAAGGAAGTTCCAATTCCCGCTTTTTCTTATACCCAAAATATCAATATGGAATCTCAATCAGCCTATGCTTCCGGCTTAATCTCCAACGGTTCTTCCTCTTCAAAAAAGTCATCGTCGAAGTCATCATCAAAATCGTCATCGAAATCATCCAGGAAGCTTGGTGTCAAGTACTTATATACTGCAAATGCAATACCGGCAATTGCTGCTACGGCACCGATAATAGCCAGTACCCATAATACCTTTTTCAAAACCTTATTCTCTTCCGGTTCTTTCTTACCGCCGATTAATTCGCCGACCTTGACTGCGCTAATAATCTCATCTAAATTCTTCATATCATTACCCTCCTTATAGACACTAAACCATACGATAATATTATTATATCATAAGAAAGAAAATATTACTATTCTATTTTGCATTTTTTTCCAGCAAACTGTGACAGAATCAGAACCTTTTCCTTCTATAATAATTATATCCCGCTTTCATCCTCTATTTTTTTTAATTTGGCAAAGGATGCAAACATACGTTTAATCCCGTAATCATCAAAATCAACGGTTACTTCGTAGTCCTTACCGCCATTTTTTATTTCCTGTACTATGCCAACACCAAACTTAATGTGCCGTACCCGGCTTCCCACCTCATATTCCAGTTGTTCTGCCCGGTTTACCGTAAAGGTTTTTCCATAGGAAGGCTTGGCTGTAAACACCTTGGAAACATTGCTCGGGGCTGCCTGTGGAACCGAATGATTCACTGCTTTCCGATATCCCCCTAAGTCCAGCAGTTCTTCCGGAATCTCCTTTATAAATCTGGATATGGGATTATAGTTATTACTGCCATTCATCATTCGTTGTCTGGCACTGCTTAAAAATAGCCGTTCCTTTGCCCTGGTAATACCAACATAGCACAGCCTCCGTTCCTCTTCTATGGCATCTTCATCCTCAGAACTCATTGCCATACTGCTTGGAAAAAGGCGCTCTTCCATTCCGCACAGGAACACATACGGGAACTCCAGCCCCTTGGCACTATGTATCGTCATCAATACTACCCGGTCATCACTGCTGTTCAAACTGTCCACCTCAGCTACCAGTGCGATTTCCTCCAGCAATTCATCCAAAGAAGGATGCTCTGCTTCTTCCTCGTACTTTACGATTTTATTGCGAAGCTCCTCGATGTTTTCCACCCGTGCCATGGATTCCTCCGTATGCTCTGCAATTAATGCCTCCCGATAGTCTGTTTTTTCCAATATTTCATCAAACAATTCATTTAAAAACAGACCATTGGTTAATTCTTCCCGCAAATCAGAAATCAAATCCGTGAAACCCTGCAGCTTGCCAGCGGCTTTTCCAATGCCCGGGATGTCCTCTGCCTGAAACAAAGCATCCAAAAAGCTGATTTCCTGCCGCATAGCATAATCCTCTACCTTTGCTATTGTTGCAGCACCGATTCCCCGCTTTGGCACATTAATGATTCTCTTTACGGAAATATCATCAGAACCATTGGCAATGGTCTTCAGATATGCCAGCAGATCCTTGATTTCCAGTCTGGCATAGAAATTCTGTCCACCATATATTTTATATGGTATATTCTTCATCAATAGTTTTTCTTCCAATACTCTGGATTGTGCATTTGTACGATAAAGAACTGCAAAGTCACTGTAGTTTCTGCCATCCTGCACCTGGCTCTCCCATATCTGCCATACAATCTGCTCTGCTTCCTGATATTCATTCTCATACTGTTTATATCGGATTGGGTCACCGGCTTCCTGGGCAGTCCAAAGAGTCTTATCCTTTCTTCCCACATTATGTCGAATTACGCCGTTTGCCGCATTTAAAATATTCCCTGTGGAACGATAATTCTGTTCCAGCTTAATCACTTTGGCCTCCGGATACTCCTGTTCAAAATTCAGAATATTCTTGATATTTGCCCCCCGGAACTTATAGATTGACTGGTCATCATCGCCTACTACGCAAAGATTCCTGTATTTTCGAGCCAGCTGACGTACCAGAAGAAACTGGATTTCATTGGTATCCTGATACTCATCCACCATAATATACCGAAACCGCTCCTGATACTGTTCCAATACATCCGGACAATCCTGAAACAACTGTACAACCTTATAAAGCAGATCATCGAAATCCAATGCATTATTACTATGCAGACGCTTTTGGTATTCCGTGTAGACTCTGGCTATCTGCATGCGCCGATAGTCGCCCTGTGCCTGTAAATCATACTCATGAGGAGAAATGAATTCTTCCTTCGCTTTAGATATCTCTGCCATCAGCCGGCGTTCCGGATACATCTTAGGGTCTAGCTGCAGAAATCTTGCGACTTCCTTCACCATCCGTTTCTGATCTTCCGTATCATATATGGTAAAATTGGTTTGAAATCCAATCCGTTCAATATGCCTGCGAAGAATCCGTACACACAAGGAATGAAAGGTACTGATCCACACACTTTCCGAACCAAATCCAATCAAATCGTCCACACGCTCCCGAACCTCTCCCGCCGCTTTATTTGTAAAGGTAATGGCAAGGATATGATAGGGATTAATTCCCTGCTCGATTAAATATGCTGTCCGGTGTGTAATGACCCGGGTTTTACCGGAACCGGCCCCGGCTAAGATCAGCAGCGGTCCCTCTAAATGTTCTACTGCTTCCTGCTGAGGCGGATTCAATATTGTCTGCATCTTCGTTCTCCTTTTCCTGGTTCATTCTAAAAATCGGGATTAATCCCCTTCCTTTCAGAAGTCGAATAATCCCGATTCCCGTTCAGTCACAATTCAGAATTTAATCTATGCTCCTATGCCAGCTTATTGCCGCAGTTGCCACAGAACTTATTTCCATTTGTCGGCGTTCCACAGTTTGGGCAGAACTTCGGTACTGCACCCCCTGCATTTCCCATCTGCTGATTCTGCATTCCTGCATTCTGGCTATTCTGATTCATATTGTTCATCATCTGCTGTCCCATCATCATACCCATCTGGGCACCCATCATGGTATTCATCATATCAGAAGCTCCAGTGCCGCCTTTTCCATTGTTACTTGTCATGGCATCCACCATACTAACCTGCTGGAAGCGGTTCATATCACCTATCATGGAGTGTTCTGCCGCCTGGTCTGCCCGCTTGGTAATATTCTCCGGATAAGAGAATTCATCAATCCGAAAGCTTACTACGGATAAACCGATTTTTACAAATTCCATATCCAGATCCGTCTTCACGCCATCCTGAATTTCAATCATATTTGCCTGAAGATTGAAAATATCCTGACCTACTTTTGAAATCCAGCGGACTAATAAGCCTGACAGCATGGACTGCATGACTTCACGCACTTCATTAATGGAATACTGTTTCTTAATGCCGGCAATCTTTTCAATAAATACCAGATAATCTCCTACTTTTACATCAAAAGTACCATTTGCCCGAATCGGCAGTCCTCCCGGCAGACCCGGAGCCTGTACCCGGATTGGTTTTGGCGTACCCCATTTAATATTGAACTGCTTCGTATTGATAAACAACACTTCTGCACGCATACCACTGTTAAAGCCGAACTTAAATCCCTTTAAGGTAGAAAGAAATGGAATGATCTGTGTTTCAATATCATAGCTTCCTTCATCCTTAAAGATTCCTTCCACCTTTCCATTGTACATAAAGATGGCATCCTGTCCCTGACGGATAATCAGCTTAGACCCCTTTTTTATCTCATCATTCGACCATTTCCAGAACAATACATCATCCCGGTATTCTTCCCATTCTACAACATTGGCTAACTGATTTGAAAACAAACCCATTATATATCCTCCTAGTCCATTCACGCCTTCATTCAAAGCCGATTATTACTGCATTCCCATCTGTGCTTTTAAAGCTGCTAATTCGTCTTCCACTGCCGGTGCCGGTGCAGAATCATATTTTGCAGCCAGATCATCTAAGGAATCCGCTTCACCGCTATTTAATTCAGCCATGGCATTTGCCTTATCCAGCATAGAATTTGCCTTTGCTTCCATACGGTCAAAGGCCGACATAGATGCCTCCGCACCGCCGATAGAGCTTCCCATCTGGTTAATACGTTGCTGTGCTTTTGCCACCCGTACCTTTTCCTTAATGGTCTCCCGTCTACTATTCAATTCATTGATATCCTTCACCAATTTATCATGCATCTGGCGCATTTTCATGGAATTAGCTGCTGCCAAATCATATGCCTGCTGTAAACTAGCCTGCTTATTGGTCAAATCGGCCTTCTTTGTCAGGAAGCTCTTGGCATCCGTATCATTTCCTGCCAAAACTGCTTTTTCTGCATAAGACTGCATTTTGGCGATTTCAGCCGTACATTCATCCAATTCCCGCTTTGCTCTCTGTTCATCTGCCATAACTGCAGCTGTCTCTGCTTTTACTTTCCCTAAATCACTATTCAAATCACGCAGACACTGGTCAACCATTTTCTCCGGATCCTCTGCCTTATCTAACAACGCATTAATATTAGATGACATAATATCCTTAAATCTTTGTAAAACACCCATAATAACATAACCTCCTAAAATTAGTTTGTGTAAATTATACAACAATCTGCCTTCGTCTGCAAGCAGTACTAAAGCACGAAAACCTTTCGATGAGTTTCTTTCTTTTTTAACAAGAAGGGCTTAATTTTACAAAATATAGCCAAAATCTGATATAATTCACGTTGTTCACATGCTATTATAGCACTGTAAATAAAAGGTTTCTCCAGAGAGGAATTCAAAATCTGTTTTGACTCCCATCTCGCAGACGATGAATTTCATGTTGTTTTCTCTGTTGAAACCCTCCCTCATTTACATACTTTAACTCCCAAAAGCAAGGACAGTACTCTCCCCCCCTCTTGAGCTACTGTCCTTGTCACTTTTAAATCTTATTCTTTTTTATTTTAACTCGTCCCATTCATCCAGAAAATCTTTAAAATCAACTCTTGCCGACTCTATTTTTAACGGATCCTGTGTATTCAATGCAAGCTCAAACTTCCGCAATGCATGCTCCACAACCCTTCGGTCCTCTCCAAGATTTTCTTCATATAACCGTTCACCCCGTAATAACAATAATTTATTTTCTTCCTGCTCTCTCGGTGGAATCTTCAGATATGCAAGCTCCTCCATGCGGGCTGCAATCTCTTCATCTGTCATATCCACCTGCTGGCCTTTTAAAATCTGCTTGATGATTTTCCCGGTAGAATTAATCTTTACCTGCACTTCAAGAATGGAATTTACATCATAGGTATAGGTGACATCGATACTTTCCTGTCCCTTCGGTGCTTTCGGTATCTCAACATTCAATTCACCCAGCAGCAGATTATTTACAGCAAACCGACTTTCACCCTGTAGTACATTCACACATACCACACTCTGGTTATCCCGTATGGTATACAAAGTCTCCGTACGGCTGGCCGGAATCACTGTATTTCGTTCAATAATCGGGCAAAAATGTCCACTTTCATAACCACCGCTTTCCCGCTCAACAGATACCTCTGTTCCTAAGGTAAACGGACAGACATCGGTTAATATGACTTCCCGGATGGATTCCTTACGCTCCTTCATAGCTGCCTGAATGGCTGCCCCCAATGCAATTGCCTCATCCGGATTAATGGTTGTATCCGGTAAGGTACGGAATAATTTTCCGACAAACCGCCGGACTACTGGAAGCTTTGTAGCTCCACCCACCAATACTACCTTATCAATTTCCGACAACCGCAGCCGGGAGTCCGTCAGGCTTTTTTTGACAGGAATCCGTATCCGCTCCAGTAAGTCTTCACATTTCTTCTCATACTCTGTCAATTCAATATCAAGCTCGTAAGTTTCTTCGTCTATTGTACATGTCATCTTTGAAGTACGATTCTCTTCAAACCCCATTTTACAAAGGTCTGCCTGCTTGTGAATATATTTCGCCGTCTTCGAATCCAATTCTTCCCGGTGGATTTCTTCAAATTTCTCATAGAACATATCTTCCAGTACATTTGTGAAATCCTCTCCACCAAGGAAATTATCACCGGCAACTGCCCGAACCTCCAGAATCGGACCGGATAATTCCAAAATGGATACATCAAAGGTACCGCCGCCCAGATCAAAGACCAGGAACTTTGCATCTCCCTTGCTTTCATACAGCCCATATGCAATTGCTGCTGCTGTTGGTT
>JAIECC010000174.1 GCA_029068665.1 Lachnospiraceae bacterium | reverse complement strand
AAATATACTGGTTATATCTAAAAATGGCCGCAGAAAAATATATGATATTAATCTGAATTATTTTCATTTGGAACAATAATTCTCAGTTTTTTTCCATATGCAGTTGAATGCTCTGTGTGTATCGCACATTTTCTGTAGGACAGATTTGTTACCATATCCTTGACAGGTTCATAAAAATATTCCATAATCCTACTGTAACAAATGGGACAAACAGTATACCAATTTGTATCAGAATCGTTCTGGTATCACATAGATGGCTTCATTAAAAAGGAACGGAGGAAGCAGATGATGAAGAATACAAGCTACAAAAGCGTGGAATCCAAACGGTTTCTTGTAAATGAGATTCCGGACTTTTCCTGTGGAAGAGCATGGATCGAACTGGATGGCGCCGCGCTGCGGTATAATGTTTCATCTCTGACTGCAGAGCTACCGGAACACTGTGAACTAATGCCGGCAGTAAAAGCAGAGGCATATGGGCATGGTGCGGTATTGATTTCAAAGGAGCTGAATCAGATTGGGATTCAGGCTTTTTGCGTAGCTGGGGTGGCAGAAGGAGTACAGCTTCGCAAGCATAAGATTAAGGGTGAAATACTGGTGCTGGGTTATACCCATCCGGAGGATTTTCATTTATTAAGTCAGTATCATTTGGCTCAGACAGTCGTGGATTATCCCTATGCCTGTCTTTTGAATGAATACGGTAAAACCATTTCTGTACATATAGGAATTGATACAGGTATGCATCGGCTTGGAGAGCGCTTGGAAAATATGGATCAGATTTATGAGATATTTGAAATGGAGAATCTGAGAATCGAGGGAATGTTCACCCATCTGTCGGCAGATGATACCATGACACCGGAGGATCAGGAGTTCACCAATACACAGATTCATGACTTTTACGAGGTGGTGGAGAAGCTGAAGGAACAAGGGTATCCATGTCCCAAGCTTCATCTGCAGGCCAGCTATGGTATAGTAAACTATCCGGATACGGCAGAGGATTATGCCAGAGTCGGCATCGCTCTTTATGGTGTTCTCAGTACCAGAGAAGATACAGAAAGCTGTAGGATTCCATTAAAACCGGTACTTTCCCTAAAGGTCCGGGTGGCCTCTGTAAGAAATGTACATCCCGGAGAAGCGGTAGGGTATGGCAGACAGTTCATTGCCGATCATGAAATGAAAATCGCCACTCTGGCAATCGGTTATGCAGACGGGCTGCCTCGTACACTGTCCAATGGTGTAGGGGAAGCATTAGTGAAGGGATATAGGGTGCCGATAATCGGGCGGATTTGTATGGATCAGACCATGATAGATGTTACAGATATTCCGGATGTGCAGTCCGGCGATATCGCAGTTATAATCGGAACCTCCGGGGAGGAGGAGATTACCGCCTGTGATATTGCAGAGCAGACAGGCACTATAAGCAACGAAGTATTAAGCCGGCTGGGAAGCCGATTGGAGCGGATGTGGATTTAATTACCTTGGATATATAAAAACATGCCCCGCTGGATGAAACCAGTGGGGCATGTTTTTATTATGGTTCATAATTATCAGAAATTGTATGCTTAACTTTATATTCATTAATTCTTGTCTGAATCCGTTCCGTCTGATCCAAAAGATCACTGATGGAAGCATCATGATTCAAATGGTCAATCAGCAACGCAATGTACTTGCTTAAGTCCGCAGATGCATACCATTCTCTGGACAGTAATTCCGGAGTCTGATAGGTCAGGTTGGTAGTAATGACCTTCTCAATAATTCCCTTTTTATAGCAATCATCAAAGACTTCTAAACCGCTGGTGAACAGACCAAAGGTACTCATACAATATACCCGGTTCGCTTTTCGATCCTTCAGCTGCTGTGCCACGTCCAGCATGCTTTCACCGGAAGAAATCATATCGTCAATAATGATAACATCCTTACCCTCTACGGAATCTCCCAAGAATTCATGGGCAACGATCGGGTTGCGCCCGTTGACCACCTTCGTATAATCTCTTCTCTTATAGAACATACCTACATCTACACCCAGCATATTTGCAAGGAAAATCGCTCTGTGCATGGCACCTTCATCCGGCGATATTACCATCATATGTTCACTGTTAATGGACAGATCAGGGGTAGAGCGCAGAAGGCTCTTAACAAACTGGTAGGTCGGACGGATGTTTTCAAATCCGCTTAAAGGAATAGCATTCTGAACCCTTGGGTCATGGGCGTCAAAGGTAATGATATTATCAACGCCAAGACCAATCAGTTCCTGAAGCATCAGGGCACAGTCCAAAGACTCCCGGTTGCTGCGTTTATGCTGACGGCTTTCATACAGGAATGGCATGATGACGGTAATTTTACGAGGCTTACCGGTAAGTGCAGCAATCACACGCTTTAAGTCCTGGTAATGGTCATCCGGAGACATAGGAGAAGGCTTTCCACAAATGCTGTATTCCAGACTGTGATTTAAGACATCCACCAGAATATAAAGATCCGTTCCACGAACCGATTCCCGGATTACACCCTTTGCCTCTCCGGAACCGAATCTTGGGCAGGAGCTTTCAATTAGGTAAGAGTCCCGTTCATAACCATGGAATGCAATGGTGGACTTATGCTCATTTTGGCGTTCTGCTCTCCATCTAACAATATAATTGTCAACCTTGTTTCCCAGCTCGGTACAGCTTTCTAAGGCGATAATACCAAGACGGCCTACCGGTATAGTTTCTAATTTGCTATCATCAGGCATGATATGTTTCCTCCATAGGTAAAATGTTGATGGTTTCTTTTGGCTTTATGTAAAAGCAAGGAATAATCCTTTGCTTTTATATCATTGTTTCACATAATTCGTCAAGAGATTCATGATGCATTTCTCCATTTTTTTCAATTCTGCTTTCGTTCTGGTGTCTGTTGCCAGGCCTTTCGCTTGGCAAATCGTATGTCATCTCCGTAGATATTATAAATCAGATAGCTGTCACAGAGACGGGAAAAAATACGCTCGCTGTAATGGGCCCGAAGCTCGGTTAAGGACAGATTTGTTGATATAATTGTAGCCTTGCGTTGTAACAGCCGGTCATTAATCAGGGTATACAGATAGGATGCGGTAAAGCTGTTTGTAAATTCCGTTCCTAAATCATCTACAATCAAAAAGTCACAGGCATTGACGGTATGGTAAAAGTCCTGACTGCCGGCAATCAGATTCTTATTCATGACAACATCGCTGATTTGCTCAAATAGTGTTCCGGCAGATACATAAAGCACCGCATAGCCTTTATCCAGCAGTTCCTTTGCAACACAATTGGACAGGAAGGTTTTACCCACCCCTGTACTGCCTTGAAACAATATATTTCCTTTTTTGGTATGATCTCCCTGAAAGTAAAGGTCAATTCCTTCGATATATTTTAGAAGTGAATGATAGATATTCTCAATATTGACCCGGGGGGATAATTCATGAATGCCGTCCGGCTGGTCACTGTAGTAATCGGAACGAAATGTGCTGAAGTTCTCATTTGAGAGATTCTGTCCTAAATTGGAATTCTTATACTGGCGTGCCACAAGCTTTTGTTTCAAACAGTCACAAGGTTCGTGGTCTGTATAGCCGGTGTCTTTACATTTCTTACAGGTATAAATAGCTGCAAGATAATCCGAAGGGTAACCGGACTGAACCAATACCCGGTATTTCTCTTCAATCAGGGCATTGGTCTGAGCAGCCAGCTGTTCTGCATCCACCGGATTTTCATGTAAGGCAGATAAAGCGGCATCAATGTTGATGTCGCGGATAGTGTTATCAAGTTCCGCAATTCGCGGAACCTGATCCCGGACTTCATCGATCCGGGCATTTAGTAACTGTTGATTGCGGAATCTGATCTGCTCATATTCCTGCATGATTTCCTTCATGTACGAGGCTTCAAATGACATGAGTGGCTTCTCCTTAATATAATGTGCATCCATAGTTAAGACTGCTCTGACAAGGTCTGAACTTCTTTAATAAAGAAGTTTTCCAGTTCCTGATTGTCGTATTCACGCTGCTTAAAATCATTAAAAGGTATAGCCTGTACCTTGCGGCCGGCGGGTTGTCTGTTCACAGCCTTTTTCTTTTCTATGTGCAGTTGATCCAGTTTTCTGATATCATCCAGACAGGTTACATTACTTTCATGCCAGTTTGTAAGGATTCCATTAATATAACGGAAATTAATCTTATTATCCGCACTGGCACGCTGACATGCTTCAATAATGATATCCTGCTGAAAAGCATAATCATTCTTCCAGGTATTGATATACCGTAATTCAGTAGGAGTTAATACTCTGGAAAGACCCAGTTCTTTTGAAATGGCGGCATTCAGAGCGTGATAAGCAACTGTTTCCTGCTTGGCCTGCTCGGCGGTCTGTATGCTTCGGGTATACCAGTCAATGGCTACCTTCTCCATATAGCGATGGGAAGTATGCTCCAGAGAAGCACAATATTCGATCAGGTATTCCAATAATTCTGCCGGAAAATGAAGCTGGTCATAGATATACAGCAGAGTTTGGAATTCGCTTGGTGTAGGCGTATGCCCGCAATACATTTCAAACTGATATAAAATATTCTCCATTTCCCGATTTTTATCCAGAGCATTTAACTGTGTAGGAGAATAGGTCTTCTTGACCGGAATGGCTTCTGCAGGTTCCTCCGGCACAGCTTTCCGCAGCTGTGGGATAGGATATACCTTGGCAGAGGTGCTAGCCTCCTGTAGTAAATTCAGACCGGAATTCTCATCGGATTCCTCCGGCGGCTCCGGTGCAGGAAGATTCATAACAGTAATCCCGATTAATTCCTTCTTTTGATTATATTCCAGGCGCAGCAGGTCTCGGTCCACCCAATACCGGATGGCACGACAGATATCCTTTTCTGTACATTGGAAATGGTCAGCGATATCCTGAATGCTGACAGTTTGATTTGCCTGCAACAAGCGGGTCATATAAAGGTAGATTTTGACGAATTCACCGTTTGCCTGAGTCATATGATAGTCAATAAAAAAGTTGGAAATTGAGGAAAACGTTTCTCCATTTTCTGATATGATCGATATGGTTTTCATTTTCGTTTCCCCCTTTCCTTTCTATAATAAATAAGAGTTGCTTGGCTGCGCTATGGGCACCTCGTGTTCACTTCGTTCCACAGCGCTGCATACCTTCATACTAGGCTCGAAAAAACCTCGCCAAGTATTCAGGCATCGGTGTCGGGCATGCGCCCTATGAGTCCAGATACTATCAGCCAAAAGCATGCGAGCATCCTTTTTTGTGCTATGGTTGTCTGCTGGCTGCGCCATGGGCACCTCGTGTTCACTTCGTTCCACTCGGTGTCGGGCATGCGCCCTATGAGTCCAGATACTATCAGCCAAAAGCATGCGAGCATCCTTTTTTGTGCTATGGTTGTCTGCTGGCTGCGCCATGGGCACCTCGTGTTCACTTCGTTCCACTCGGTGTCGGGCATGCGCCCTATGAGTCCAGATACTATCAGCCAAAAGCATGCGAGCATCCTTTTGACTGCCAGTATCTGTTCTCGCATGGCTTGATGTAAACGCATTATATAATACCGATTCGGAATTGTAAATCGAACAGGTTTTCTTGGGGTTGTGAACAAAATAAAGTGTAAAAAGTGGATAATGTGGATAAATTATGAAGAGGCACAATTCGTCGAAAGAATAGACAAAAAAATGCCCACAATCTTTCTCTTTGAAATGTGGATGAAAAATTGTGGACAATGTGTATAACTATTTTTTTAAAAGGTTTTCGCCAACATTTACGATATCTCCGGCACCCATAGTTATTAACAAATCATTTTTTTTGCAATTTTTTTTCAGGTAAGTCTCTACCTCTTCAAAGGTAGGGAGATATACTACATCTGTCTGATATTCCTTCTGAAGTAAATCAGCAATATCCTGAGAGGAAACGATTCCGGTATCCTGTTCACGAGCAGCATAGATTTTGGTCAATACCACATGATCCGCAGTATGAAGGGCTTCTGCAAACTCCGGCAGCAGTGCCTTGGTACGGGTATAGGTATGTGGCTGGAAGACACACCAGATTTCATTGTGTGCGGTTTGTTTGGCTGCGGTAAGAGTAGCCTGAATTTCCGTCGGATGATGTGCATAGTCATCTACAATGGTAATGCCGTTGTAGGTTCCCTTTATTTCAAACCGACGTTTTGCGCCATCAAAGGACTCCAATCCCTTTTTTGTATCCTCCAGGTCGATGTGTAAGACATCTGCTACGGCAATAGTGGCCAGAGAATTTGTCACATTATGCACTCCGTTGACGTTGAGCTTGATTTTGGTAACAGGAGAATTGTCAATCAATAAGGTGTAGCTGGCACAGCCGGAAGCATCATATTCGATATCTTCTGCTCTGTATTTACAATTCTCGGATAAACCAAAGGTACAAATGTTACAATTTAAATCTTCTATTATAATAGGTAGACAGTCCATTTCACCATTGATCACCAGAGTACCGTCCTCCGGAAGCTTGTGGGCAAATGTGCGGAAGGATTGAATGATTTCTTCAATACCGCTGAAAAAGTCCAGATGGTCTGCATCTACATTTAATATAATACTGATTTTAGGTTGAAATGCATGAAAGCTGTTGGTATACTCGCAGGCTTCCGTTACAAAGTATTCTGAGTGACCCACCCGGATATTGCCGCCGATGGCGTTCAGCATACCGCCAATGGAAATCGTAGGATCCACGTTGCCGGCCAGAAGAACATGTGACAGCATGGAAGTTGTTGTTGTTTTGCCATGGGTGCCGCTGACTGCCATGGAGTATTGATAATTCGACATAATCTGTCCCAGTAGCTGAGCCCTGGTCAGAATCGGTTTGCCGCTTTCCTGTGCCGCTTTGAATTCCGGATTATCCGAATGCACAGCAGCAGTATATACAATTAAGTCAATATCATCGGTTATGTTTTCTGCTTGTTGTCCGATGGTTACTGTGGCGCCTAGCTTTTCTAACAATGTGGTAATGTCCGATTCCTTAGAATCGGAACCACTGATGGTAAAATGTTCCTGCAGAAGAATTTCTGCCAGACCGCTCATACTGATACCGCCAATGCCGATAAAATGAACATGGATTGGCTGGTTAAAATCTATTTTATACATTTCGATCCTTCCATTCTGATTTTTGTACAGTTAAACTTGCCTTTCCTTATAATAGTATAGGAAGCGAATAACGTCAATAAAAAACTATTGACGGATGTTAGTCCCCTATGCTATTCTATAACTTGCGACGGAAGAAGGCGTTTTTTTTGTGTGCAAAAACAAGCTGTGCAAGAAAACCCACGTGTTTTCTTGCACACATAGATTGTAGACCACAGGAACATGCTTGCATGTTCTCGTGGGGTGCAATCTATGTGTTAAGGAAATTGCAGAGCAATTTTCTTATACAGCGACTTTCACATCACCGAGCAGCTATGCTGCGAGGTGTTACCCCAAAGGGGTGAACCATGAAGTATCCCACAAAAACGTCTTAGCAAATATGAAAAGAAACGGAGGTGGCAGTTGTGCGCGTTAAAATAACATTGGCATGTGAAGAGTGTAAACAGCGTAATTACAATCTCACAAAGGATAAGAAAACGCATCCGGACCGTATGGAAACCAAAAAGTATTGTAAGTTCTGTAAGGCTCATACAATGCATAAGGAAACTAAGTAAACCTTGATAACCACATAAGGAGTAATTAAATGGGAAGTAAAAGCGAAGAGAAATCAACCTTAAAGCGTAGTTGGTTTCAGGAATTAAAAGCCGAATTTCATAAGATAATCTGGCCTGATAAAAATTCCCTTGTCAAACAATCGATTGCGGTTATCATTATTGCAATTATCGTCGGCTGTATCGTGGCACTTTTAGATATGGGGCTGATGGAAGGCTTGAATGCATTAAAAGCTTTAGTACAGCAATTAGGGTAAAGGTTGGTGATTATATGTCAGAAGCAGAGTCAAAAGCAAGATGGTATGTAGTCCATACCTACTCAGGTTATGAAAACAAGGTCAAGGCTGATATTGAAAAGAGCGTGGAAAACCGCGGTCTTGAAGATCAGATTCTTGAGGTTGCTGTTCCGCTTCAGGATGTTGTTGAAGTAAAGAACGGTGCCAAGAAACAGGTTTCTAAGAAGATGTTTCCGGGTTATGTACTTTTGAACATGATCATGAATGACACCACATGGTATGTAGTTCGAAATACCAGAGGTGTTACAGGCTTCGTTGGTCCCGGATCCAAGCCGGTTCCCTTAACGGAGGGTGAGATTCGTTCCATGGGTGTAACCACTAAGACACAGGTTGAGATTGACTTAGAGGTTGGCGATACCATTAAGGTAATTGCCGGTGCATGGGCAGATACGGTCGGCGAGATTAAGGCTATTAACATGGCAAAGCAGTCCGTAACCATTGATGTAGACATTTTTGGACGTGCTACATCAGTAGAAATCGGCTTCTTAGAAGTACAGAAGTTAAACTAGCAAGTGGGAGGGTATCCCCCGTAAAGACCACAATTTATTCAGGAGGTAAGCTATAATGGCTAAAAAAGTAGAAGGTTATATTAAATTACAGATTCCGGCAGGCAAGGCAACTCCGGCACCACCGGTTGGTCCTGCGCTTGGACAGCATGGTGTTAATATCGTACAGTTTACAAAAGAGTTCAATGCCAGAACTGCTGACCAGGGCGATATGATCATTCCTGTCGTTATTACAGTATATGCAGATAGAAGCTTTAGTTTCATTACTAAGACTCCGCCTGCTGCTGTTTTATTAAAGAAGGCATGCAAGATTAAGTCTGGTTCCGGTGTTCCGAACAAGACAAAGGTTGCTACCATCACAAAGGCAGAATTACAGAAGATTGCAGAACTGAAGATGCCGGACTTAAATGCAGCAAGCATTGAAGCAGCTACCAGCATGATTGCAGGTACTGCCCGTTCCATGGGTATCACAGTTGTTGATTAATTTTTAAGTGGGAGGGTCGCTCCCGATAATACCACAGGAGGTTATTTATTATGAAAAAAGGTAAGAGATATACAGAGGCTGCTAAGCTGGTAGACAGATTGAATACCTATGATATAGCAGAAGCAGTTTCTATTGTTAAGAAATCAGCGAGTGCAAAGTTTGATGAGACCATCGAATGCCACATTCGTCTAGGTGTTGACGGACGTCATGCAGACCAGCAGGTACGTGGTGCAGTTGTACTTCCTCATGGAACCGGTAAGACTGTACGTGTACTGGTATTTGCTAAGGGTGCTAAGCTGGACGAGGCACAGGCAGCCGGAGCAGATCATGTTGGAGGAGAGGAATTAATTCCTAAGATTCAGAATGAAGGCTGGTTGGATTTTGATGTTGTAGTTGCTACACCGGATATGATGGGCGTAGTTGGCCGTCTGGGCCGTGTACTGGGTCCAAAGGGCTTAATGCCGAATCCAAAGGCAGGAACCGTAACCATGGATGTGACCAAGGCAGTTGCTGATATCAAGGCTGGTAAGATCGAATACCGTTTAGATAAGTCTAATATTATTCATGTGCCAATTGGAAAAGCTTCTTTCTCTGAGGAGCAATTAGCGGACAACTTCCAGACGTTAATAGATGCTGTTAACAAGGCAAAGCCTTCAGCAGCAAAGGGACAGTATTTGAGAAGCGTAACAGTTGCTTCCACTATGGGTCCTGGCGTTAAGCTGAATGTGACCAAGCTTGCTTAATCAGACATCATAAGAGAGATATACAAGACGGGCTTCCTGTTTAGACAGGAAGCCTGTTTGCATTTATCCGGACATGACTGACGATATTTATGGACAAAATGCAGTATTTTTCTTGAAGAAAAATCATAGGTTTTCATGGAAAATACATTGCATATATGATAAAATTAAAATATAAGACTTAACATGAAGTCGAACCCCTTAAAACGGGAATGTGGCAGAGTATGTCCTCAGCCGTGAAAGGAGACAGGAGCCTATGAAACAGTTTCAGATTGCGTATATAGATAAAGATACATTTCAGGAGGAATTGATTGCACTGAAGAAGCAATGTGAGAAAGAACAGAAGGATCATCTTTTCTTTCAGGTATATTCTTCTATTTTAGAAGAAGAGCCGATTGCAGCATTGTGTAAGGTTCTTGAAGAAGTATTTCCGGATGCCCTGTATATGGGCTGCTCTACCAGCGGCAATATTGTGGATTGTCAGGTGGCGGCAGATATAACGGTTGTCTGCACCATATTTGAAAAAGAGGATACACAGATTAAGATACTGCAATACGATGCAAATGTATTATCTATGGAGGAGATTACCCGTGAAGTAGTAGAGAAGACAAAGCAGGAGCCCTGGGTGAAGGCAGTAGAACTGTTTTGTACAGTGCCTGAGAATTCAACTATGCAATTTTGTGTGGGTTTAAAGGACTTAAGGCCGGAGATACAGATATTTGGAGGGATTTCCTGCAGCAGGGACATTACCAGTTCTGATTCCATGGTTTTTTCTAAAGATGGTGGTTATGCAACAAGAGCAGTTGTATTGATATTATATGGCGGTACACATTTTTATGTAGAAGCCTTTAAAATGACAGGCTGGAAGCCTTTGGGAAGGAAATTCCATGTTACGAAATCAGAAGGCAGGATTTTGCGGGAGTTAGACGGCATTCCAGCTTACGAGGTCTACCGGAAATATCTGAAAATACGAAATGATGATAATTTCTTTTATCATACACTGGAATTTCCGATGTTTTATGAGCATAACGGAACAACGATTCTGCGCGTTCCGGTAGCAAGCAATCCGGATAATTCCATTACCATGTCTTCTGATATTGAGGAGAATTCCATTGTAAGAATATCCTATGGAGATCCGGCGACGATTATTGAAAGTATTAAAGCGGAAAGGGAAAGGCTTCAGGATTTCCAGCCGGATTTGCTGCATATTTTTTCCTGTGCGGCCAGACGGACTTTCTGGACATCGGAGGACCCGACCTATGAGCTTTATCCGTTAAAGGAAATTGCACCTTCCTCCGGATTTTTCTCCCACGGTGAGTTTTTGCGAACCAAGGGAAATTTGAATCAGCATAATGTTACTCTCGTAATCGCGGCTATGCGGGAGGGTGACAAGGATGCCGGCTACAGGAGGAATTCCGTGCAGGAGAGGAGGCTGTCAAAGGTTCCTCTGGTATCAAGGTTTGCGAATTTCATTAGTGCAACCTCGCTGGAACTGGAGGAAATGAATCAACAGCTTGCTGAAATGAACGAACAGTTAAAAAGGACTTCCATAACGGACGGCTTAACCGGACTATACAATCGTAAAGAAATTCAGTCTCGTATCAGAGAGGCATTGAATCGTATACAGGAAGAACCATTCGCTATCGTAATGATGGATATTGATAATTTCAAGCAGGTAAATGATACCTATGGACATCAGGAAGGAGATAATGTTATCATTGCTCTTGCAAAGATACTGCAGAACTCAGATGTGTTGAAAGCATCTTCATTTTCTGCCGGAAGATGGGGCGGCGAGGAATTTATGCTGCTGCTTCCGGACTGTGACATCCATCAGGCCGGGGAAGTTGCAGAGAGAATTCGGGAATGTTTTGCAAATACTACCTTTCAGCAGGCACACACCATGACTGTCAGCCTCGGTGTTTCCCAGGCAGGGGGAGACGATACACTGGATGCGTTGCTGGTAAGAGTAGATGAAGCCTTGTATCATGCAAAGCAGACCGGCAAGAACAAGGTTGTTGTTTCTTAAAATGAGAAGGATTTGATTGCATAATTTCCGAGGGCTTGCTATAATCAAAAATATGAGAAGAGTATAAGTAAATTGAGGTAATATAGAGTACATAGGAGGTTGCGGAAAGATGAAATTAAGACTGAAATTACTGTTATTGGCAGCAGTACCAACCATAGCCATAACGGCATTAACGCTTGTATTGGTTGCAGGTCCCTTTGAATTGAAAACGGGAATGATTGCATTAATACTGTTGTTGGCAGTGGTAATTGCAACAGTGGTCACAACTCTGATATCTATGCGAATCAGCCGTGCCATTACTTCCAGTATTGATGCGGTAAAACAGGTGGCAGCAGGAAATCTGAATGTGGAAATGGATGATGATGCTCAAGGCAGGGGAGATGAAATTGGTGTGCTGGCCCGTTCCGTAGCCGGCTTAAGAGATGAATTAAGATATATGTTTCAGGATATTTCTGAGCATACATCTTCTTTGCTGGCTTCTGCAGAGCAGTTGAATGATACGGCACAGAAGAATCTGGCAACGGTAGACAGTGTGGAGCGTGCAGTAGGTGAGATTGCAGATGGAGCAACCTCTCAGGCACAGGATGCACAGAATGCTTCTGAAAGTGTATTTGCCATGGGTGAAATGATTGGTGACACAGCCAAGGAAGTAGAGAATCTGAATGCAACTGCCGGGTTAATGCGCCAGTCCAGTGAAGAGGCAAGCCGGTCTTTATTAGAGCTTCGCAGCATTAATGATGAAGTAAAAGAAGCAATTGAGTTGATTTACGAACAGACCAATCGGACAAATGAGTCTTCTCAGAAGATTCGGGAAGCCACCCGGTTGATCAGTTCCATTGCAGAGGAAACGAATCTGCTGTCCCTGAATGCAAGTATTGAGGCAGCAAGAGCTGGTGAACAAGGCCGTTCTTTTGCGGTAGTTGCCAATCAGATTCAGAAGCTTGCGGACCAGTCCAATGCGTCTACGGATTCCATTGACAATATTATTAATGAACTGATTAATGATTCCAATGAAGCTGTTAAGACCATGGAGAAGGTGCGGGAAATCATTAATAATCAGAGTGAGAATGTAATCAATACAGAAGCAATTGTGAACCAGGTTAAGCAGGGAATAGAGGAATCCATTCGTGGAATTGAAACCATAGAGGGAAGAACGGTTGCATTGAATGAGGCCCGGGCGAACATTGTGGAAGTGGTACAGGGCTTATCTGCAGTAGCAGAGCAAAATGCAGCAAGCACCGAGGAAACTTCAGCAGCAACCACTGAGGTGGCAAACAGCTTCAATGAAGTTACGGAATCAGCCGGACTGGTTCGGAGTACAGCGGATGAGATAGCAAATACCATGAGTAACTTCCAGATATAGCAGCTTAAAATCAGGTTTTGGAGTGCAGAACAAATGAGCATTGGGAAATGGTCATATACACAGTTTGTGCGTAATGGAGGTAATTTCTTTCAAATAGGATTTGAGCTTATAAAGGACAAGCCTATGGATGAAATGGAAAGACGAGCAGCAAAATCATTTTTGGCGTTTTCTATACTATTTTTTCTATTTGTAATTATTATACCGGTTATTTTAATGGCATACAATTTGAGCTTAAGTGCTGATCGCATATTAGAAGGGACATATACCGAAAGCAGGATGCCGGCGTCTAATATGATCCTGTTAGTCGTTGGCGGGATTGTATGTGTTGTTGCTTTTATAATGCTTGCATTGACAACTGTAGGAAGGTGGTATGTTATATACTACTATCTGACGGTAAAGCAATGTACCTATAGTTGGTATGTCGGCGATAAACGAAGAAGATTATACGAGAATAAATATATTCAGAGATGTTGCCGGAAAATGTGGTATGCAGTGTCTTTGATAATATTTGAATTGTTTTTGTTCGGGGGAATTGCTTTATCCAGGTATTTGATTGTTAGCAGCGTTCATGATTGGGACTTAAGTATGCCTGTGGATTTGGTTTTGATGATATTTGGTATAATCTCTGGTGTACTGCATATTGCGTCGTTGGTTCTTCTTGTGGTGGTTTATAAAAAGCTTCAGCCGCTGTATTCAGCCGGCGGTAATCTATTAGATACCCAGATTTTGACAAGGAATGAGACGGGAAAGATAGGTTTCTATTTTGACTCGGATACTTGGATTGAACTAAAGTCAGCTGAGATAAAGAAACAGGATGATGAAATAGTTAAACTCAGATGTACATATAAAATACTTGAAACAGGAAAAGAGA
>JAIECC010000173.1 GCA_029068665.1 Lachnospiraceae bacterium | reverse complement strand
ACCTATAACCGGGCTGGAAAGTTAATGCGGTCCATTCAGAGAGTAATTGATCAGTCATATACAGAGTGGGAATTGATTATTGTAGATGATGGTTCCACGGATCATACCAAGGAGATAGTAAAATCTGTGATGGAACAGGATCTGCGGGTGCGCTATATTCATTGCCCGGAAAACAAGGGACAGGCATCGGCCAGGAATACGGGCATACAGGAAGCCCGGGGCGAATACATAGCCTTTCAGGACAGTGATGACTGCTGGATGCCGGACAAGCTGCAAAGTCAGATGGCTATGATGGAGGACCATCCGGAATATGGACTTGTATATGGGCAGGTGGTATACGATGAAAATGGAGTATTATCAGCACCTTATCCCCCGGTGGATGCCGGAGAGCAGGTTTTCAAGGCCTGTTTGAAGCAGAATCAGATTGGTACGCCTACCATGCTTGTGCGTAAAGCGGTGTTTGATACCATCGGCTTATTTGACACCTCCCTTGCTGCTTTGGAGGATTACGAATTGGCATTACGGATTACGAAGCACTTCCCGACAGGGTTTATTGCAGCACCTGTCCTGAAGGCGTATAAGTCAGCTGACAGTGTTTCAAGAGATTTGGGAAACCATTTGATTGCCAGCTGCATTATTCTCAGGAAATATGAAAAAGAAATCAGGGAAAATCATTTATGGGATTATAAGATAACTGCTCTGCTGGAAATGGGCAAACAGTATGACGTGCTGGAAGATTTGGAAGATATTTTTAAGGTACTGGGTATCCGTCGGAGCTGATGGGCAGTGAAGATGGAGCGCGGGAACAAGTCTATCTGCCGTATCAGGTATTTTGCTCTGGCGGAAAAACCTCATTCAGGTAATCTGTGATCTCTGCCTGCTCCTGTTCAGTCAGAATATTTACCTTTGGGAAATGTGAAACATAGTAAAGAATACGATAGTATAATTCCATTTGTTCTTTTGTAGAGGAATTTAAAAACTGCTCCCATGTATCCTCAGCTGAATGCAATTCCCCGAATAATAAATAATCAGCAGATACATGGAACTGTTTTTTGTATTTATACAGAGTATCCATAGAAGGAAAGTTTTCTCCGCTTTCCAGCTTTTTGTAGGCAGAATAAGAGATGTCCAGATGTTCTGCCATGGTTTCCTGTGTGAATCCCAGCTGATTTCTGATACTTCGAATCCGTTCTTTGCAATTTGTGCTTTTTGATAATGTTGATGTCATCTTTTGACTCCCTTCATATTTACATAGTGTATATGCTTTTTGAAAAACCATACAGGCATTAAAAATGAATGAAAAAGACATTAAAAATGCATTGTCTGACAATGAAGGGATTGAGAGAATGATACTTTCAATGTTGTATTCTTGAGACAGATAGGATAGAATATTACAAGAAAGTTTTCTGAGCATTACACAAATAATTATGATAGGGATGAAATGATGTCGCGTAAATATATATTGGTTTCCGGACGGGTACAGGGAGTAGGCTTTCGATATCATGCTATGAATCTGGCACTCGACTATCATCTGACCGGCTGGGTAAGGAATTTGAATAACGGTGCGGTTGAGATGGAAGTACAGGGGGAACCGGAGTCGGTAGATCTGTTTGTGCAGAATTTGGATACAGGAACCAACTGGATTCGGATTGATAATAAATCGGTGGCTGACACACAGGAGATATCCGGCGAAACAGCATTTCGAATCCGGTATTAGCATTTGAGATGGTATTGTTTAGAATTATTTAACTTGAATTTCCGGGTATATTCTTCTATGATATACAGGAAACTTAGGCAGATAAAAGGATTTATCTGCCGGAATGATATAGATTGGAGAAAGATAATGTCAAATTATGGTACATTTGGGGAGAATAATCCGGTTTGGAAAGCAATAAACCGGTTTGCGGACATGATGGTAATAGGAATTCTGTTTATAATAACATGCATTCCGGTTATTACAATAGGAGCAGCGTTGTGTGCATTTTATTACACAGCAATGGATTCTCTGCGAAAAGAAGACGGATATATTTTTAAACGGTATTTTGTAAGCTTTGGTAAAAATTTTAAGAAAGGTACTTTGATCTGGCTGATTATGCTGGCAGCCGGCATTGTATTTGGAGTGGATATTTATTTCTGGCTGGCTGTTTCGGATATGCAGTTTTCTGTAGTAATGGTTATTATTAGTGCAATTATAGCCTTGGCCTGGTTGTTGACTTTGGTTTTTGTATTTCCACTACAGGCCAGATTTGAAAATACGATTAAAAATACAATTAAAAATGCTTTTCTTATAGGAGTCAGTCATCTGCCTTTTGCAGTAGCAGTTATTATTTTCTTGGGAATTCTGGCATACTTATGCTGCTTATCCTGGTTTGTAGTGATTGTTATGATTTTGTTTGGAGCCGGGGCAGCAGGATATCTTATGGTTTATAATTTTGAACGGTTTTTTAAGAAATGTGGATATATTGATGAAGATGACGGAAAGATTGTCAATGACGATTATGATTTCAATGTAGAAGTGGATTTTGATGAGGTGTATGACCGGAAAGAAAAAGAGACACATGAGGACTCTGAAGTAGAGAAGGAGAATCCGGAGGAGTTGTCGTGATGATATAGATATTTCGTTGCTATTTCAGGGCAAATATAGTATGATTCATACGGCAATGTTTATTTTATAGAGTGGAGATGAAGAGAACCATGATGAAAAAACCTTTTGTGACAAAGGAACAACTGGAAACGATTACGAAAGAATATCCCACACCTTTTCATTTATATGACGAGAAGGGAATTCGGGAGAATGCCAGAAAACTGAAGCAGGCATTTGCCTGGAATCCGGGATTTAAGGAGTATTTTGCTGTGAAGGCCACACCGAATCCGGCAATTCTGCGGATTTTGAAGGAGGAAGGCTGTGGAACCGATTGTTCTTCCATGACTGAATTGATGATGTCTGAGCGGATTGGATTTGCGGGAGATGAGATTATGTTTTCTTCCAATGACACTCCGGCGGAAGAATTCATAAAAGCAAGAGAATTAGATGCAACGATTAATCTGGATGATATTACACATATTGACTTTTTGAAGAAGAGTGCAGGGATTCCGAAAAAAATCAGCTGTCGATTTAATCCGGGAGGAATCTTCGAATTAGGAACGGATATTATGGACAATCCGGGTGATGCCAAATACGGCATGACGAAGGAGCAGATTTTAGAAGCCTATGCCAGACTAAAGGATTTAGGTGTTGAAACCTTTGGCATGCATGCTTTTTTAGCCAGCAATACTGTAACAAATGAATATTATCCGACACTGGCAAAGATTTTATTTCAGTTAGCGGTGGAGATTAAAGAGAAGACAGGCGTAGCCTTAAGCTTCATTAATTTATCCGGCGGTGTGGGTGTTCCGTATACACCGGATAAAGAGCCGAATGATATTTTGGCCATTGGTGAAGGTGTCCACAAGGTGTATGATGAAGTGCTGGCACCTGCCGGTATGGGGGATGTAAAGATATTTACAGAGCTTGGCAGATTCATGCTGGCGCCATATGGACATCTGGTTGTGAAAGCGATTCACGAAAAGCATATCTATAAAGAATACATTGGTGTAGATGCCTGTGCTGTTAATTTAATGCGGCCTGCCATGTATGGGGCTTATCATCACATTACGGTTATGGGGAAGGAAGAGATGCCTTGTGACCACATCTATGATATCACAGGTTCTCTTTGTGAGAATAATGACAAGTTTGCAGTAGATCGCAAACTGCCGGAGATTGAAATAGGAGATTTGCTTGTAATACATGATACCGGTGCTCACGGCTTTGCCATGGGTTATAATTATAATGGCAAATTAAAATCGGCTGAGCTTTTGCTGCGGGAGGATGGTTCTGTAAAGCTGATTCGCAGGGCAGAAACACCGGAAGATTATTTTGCAACCCTGGAAGGCTTTTGGGACTTGACCTGAGGAGGGGCCCATCGCAGATGGGAGGAGTCCTTGGGTCGGACTGCACCAAAGTAAAATTGAAGCCAGACTTGACCTGAGGAGGGGCCCAGCGAAGCTGGGAGGAGTCCTTGGGTCGGACTGCACCAGAGTACAACAGGAGCTGGTAAGGAGTCCTTGGGTCGGACTGCACCAGCGTATAAAGTTATAAGGAGGAAGAGAGAATGACAAATCCAATTGTGACAATAACCATGGAAAATGGTGATATTATGAAAGCGGAATTATATCCGGACATTGCACCGGTTTCTGTTAATAATTTTATTTCGCTTATTCAGAAGGGATACTACGACGGGTTGATTTTTCATCGGGTGATTCGTGGTTTTATGATTCAGGGAGGTTGTCCGGATGGTAACGGTACAGGTGGTCCCGGTTATAGTATCAAGGGAGAATTTGCCATGAATGGTGTGGAAAATGATTTGAAGCATACCGAGGGTGTGCTGTCAATGGCTCGTGCCATGGACCCGAATTCTGCCGGGTCTCAGTTCTTTATCATGCATAAGACCTCTCCACATTTAGATGGTTCTTATGCGGCCTTTGGTAAGATTATTGAAGGTATGGAAGTTGTAAATAAGATAGCAGAAGTTTCTACGGATTATTCCGACCGGCCTCTGGAGGATCAGAGAATGGCAACGGTAACTGTAGATACTTTTGGTGTGGAATATCCGGAGCCGGAAAAGATGTAAAGGATGGTACAAATGAAGAATCCAAAACCATTAATAGTAATAGCTGTTATTTTAATCATTATTTTGGTTAGTTTGATATACGGGTATAGTCAGTATAAGATTTATCAGGATGAATATCAGGGGATGGAATCAACTGAGGGTGTAGATGTGGTGGTTGTCATTCCGGAAGGAGCGGCAACCAAGCAGATTGCTCAGATCCTGAAAGATAACGGACTGATACAGTTTCCGGCAGCTTTTGTAAAGCGGGTGAAAGAGTCTGATTATCGGGGTTCCCTGCAGCCGGGAGAATTCACCTTGAATACCGGTATGAGTACATGGGAAATGATAGAGATTCTGGGACATGTAGAGCCGGTCAGAACGGTTATGGCAACGGTAACCATACCGGAAGGCTTCTCCATTGAGCAGATTGCGTACAGAGTAAATGCGGAAGGTTTGTTTACGGAAGAAGAATTCCTGGAGGCAGTACAGGAAGATACATATACCTATGATTTCTTGGACAGCATACCGGAAGGTGTGAATGTGAATTATCGTTTACAGGGATTTTTGTTTCCTGCCACCTATGATATTTATGAAGATACCACGGCCCATGATTTGGTGGACATGATGCTGCGAAAGTTTGACGAAGTGTACAGTGATGGTATGCGTGCTCAGGCTGAGGCGATGAACTATACTGCTTTTGAGGTGGTCAATCGTGCGGCAATTGTGGAACGGGAAGCAAAATTAGATGAGGAACGGCCGATGATTGCAGGTGTCATTAATAATCGTTTGGAGCAAGGAATGATGCTGCAGATGTGTCCGACAGTATTATATCCGATTACCAATGGAATCTATGATAAGTCGGAAGTGACCTATGATGATCTGGAGGTTGACTCTCTATACAATACTTATAAGAACACAGGACTTCCGGTGGGACCAATCTGTAATCCGGGAGCAGTATCCTTAAATGCCGTATTGTATCCGGCAGAGCATAGTTATCTATATTATCACGTGGATAATGAAGAAATCGGCAGTCATATCTTTACGGAAACGTATGAAGAGCATGTGAATACTCAGTAGTAAAATACCCTGCTGCGGCAGTCTGGTTGGGGAGACCATTCTGCAGTAGCAGGGTATTTTTATGGTTAAACAGAAAAACTTGTAAAGTTCATTTTAATTCATGGGAACAATTACTGCATCTACTTTATCATAGGTATCCAGTGAGTAGGAACAGATATGATTACCCAGGACCAGATACAGATAATCTCCGATATATAATCCGCGAATACATTCATAAGATTCCTCGTCTCCGTAGGTTTTTACATATTCAGAAAGCGTTTCCTCTTCGTTAATATTACAGGTGAAAAGATTTTGAAAACCTCTTCCTTCCACATAGGAATAAATCAAATACTGCTCCTTAGATTCATATGTGGTATCATCATAATGATATGCATAAAAGCCGATGATATTTCGCTCCGGGTCAATCATAAGTGCTTTGTGGTTATACAAGGCGGCAGAATAATAAGCATCTGATAGTACGGTTTTATCCAATTCGCTGATATGATATGGATCGGAAATATCAAACATAGAAAGCTTTAATCCCATGAATTCTCCGGTAACCGGATTGATTTCTTCTCCTAAACCAAATAGCAGGTCCTCAGAGTAAAAATGAAGGTAATTGGAAAAGCCCGGTATCTTTAATGCATCCATTATGACTGGATTGGCCGGATCAGATAAATCTACGGAAAAAAGAGGATCAGTTTCCCGATAGGTTACAAAGTATCCGGCATCTCCCATGAACCGAACAGAGTAAATCCGTTCCCCTGGTGCAAGATCGTCGATTTTCCCAACCAGATTCATATCAGAGTCAATGATATACAGAGCATTTGTGGTGTTACTAACGGGAGTAATGCGGTCTGCTATAGTGGATTTCTCATCAATTATTGGTTCAATATCATAAGAAGGAGTAACAGTAGCAGCAACTCTTAGGAATCCCTGATATTCATCCATGGAAAATTGATTGAGTAAATAGCCGGCAATTGTAACACTTCCCTCAGGAGTGATACTGCCTTCTGCATAGCGGAACTTTAACAACTCTGTTGTGGCAGCTCCCTGTTCCCAGCCGGTTTGTGCAAAATAAATATTATTTTCGCTGACATAATAGGTGCCGTTGCCGGATAATATTGCTTTGGAAGTCGTAAAATGATCTGGATTATCCAATGCCATACTGGTCATGATCTGGTAGCAGGAAGAGTCCGGACAGGCAGGAATGTAAATGTCATTACAGGTAAGGCGTGTATCCTCTGTATGAGGAATATATTCGTCGTATTCTTGATATTCATTTGGAAGATTTTCCCATTTCTGGGAAAAAGTGTACAGATATCCATTAGTAAAACGGGAACTGCAATAGCTGCCCTCCTGCATCAGTGTAGAAAGCAATACCGGACTCTCTGCATTACTGGTATTGTAGGTTAGGATGTAAGTATCCATTCCGGATCCATAACGACGGGACAGGGATGACCCTGATTCCGGAGAGTTGTTCCATGCCTGACAAAGCAGTATCAGTCTGTGATTTGTGATATACATCTCCTTAATGTAGAAATCACTGCAGGAAAGCTGGGACAGAATGCTTTCTGCGGAAATGATACTACAGGCATCTAAAATCCCATGATCTGCTTTTGCAATTGCTACAGCGTTAGTGTTGTATCCGCTTTGCCGATAGCAGGAATAGATATAAGTACCATCTGTTTTGACAATATCGGCTTCTGCAACCTGTTCTACCTGGGTATTGGTATCATAATAGGATGAATCTGCCCGGTTTTTTGATTCGGTTGGTGCACTGGTTTCATTTGTGACGGTATTTTGAGTCGGCTCTGCTATAGAGCCTTCTGCAACAGCATCATCTGAGGAAAAAGCGACATCCAAATACTCGTCTGAATAGATAAGACTATCCAAAAGATAATATAATTGCCGATAGCTTTCTGCTGTCTGAATCCTGCATTTAGATAGAGAAAGGTTGGACTCAGGAATTCCATCCAGAGCCTCTTCGGCTGATTTTGACAGATTATCAGAAAATTCATTGTTTTGTGCATTGTTATCTACATCCGACATGGATACATTGTTTTTATTTCCGCTGCGGTTGACGGTCCAGATAGAGGTGCCGATGATGCATGCCAGCAGACATGCAGCACCAATATTCATCCATGGATTTTTATACCATTTTGTTTTATGGGGCGTATGATTTAGTTCTTCCGTAATATGTTCCGGTAAGAGATGCTCCGGAATGGGCGTTGCATCGGTCTTGTCCCGGAGCCATTGCTTAAAATCCTGTTCGTTCATAGGACATCCTCCTTATTTTAAATCCATTATGATAAAACGTTATAAATATCTATTTTGTATTAAACCAGGTCTGCTTCCATCTTGTCCATGGCACGGCTTTTGGCAGAGCGTAGAGTACCTGCTTTCATATGCAGAAGCTTTGCAGCCTCTTCATTGGTGTAGCCGGCAAATACAGTCAGAGATAGAATCAGGCGTTCCTGGGAGCTTAGCTTTGCAAAAGCATTTCTTACATCCTGGATATCAGCATAATTCCGGTCGGGCATCTGTATGTCATAATCCAGTTCTGCACTGCGCCTGGAGTAGCTTTTCAATATCATTTTGCATTTATTGGTCAAAATCCTGAAAATCCACGGGCGGAAAGCAGAAGAACTGCGCAGGTTATGTATGGTGGCAAAAGCGTCCGCAACCGTGTCGCTGACCACATCTTCTGCATCTTCCGGATTTCCAAGGGTATAAAGTGCAAAACGGTATAAATCCTTATAAACACTGGAATAGAGCTGTGCAAAGGCATTTGCATCCTTGTGGCATGCCTGCTTCACCAGTAATTCTTCCTGTTGTAGGTCCATGTTGTCACCTCTCTTTGAAATGCATTTCTATTTTATTAGTGTCATTTATTAGGAAAAGATTTGAATGTAATGTGAATAAGCGCACGAGAAAGT
>JAIECC010000172.1 GCA_029068665.1 Lachnospiraceae bacterium | reverse complement strand
AAACTAAAAGCCTATAAACACAGGAGGTTTAGAGAATAATGGAACAATATAAACAGGAATTCATTGAGTTCATGATTGATTGTAATGTATTGAAATTTGGAGATTTTGTTACAAAAAGCGGTAGAAAGACCCCTTTTTTTGTGAATACGGGTTTTTACAGAACCGGTTCCCAGCTTCGCAGACTGGGATATTATTATGCGGAGGCCATTCATAATAAATATGGATTTGATTTTGATGTATTATTTGGACCGGCATATAAGGGGATTCCTTTAAGTGTTGCGGCAACAATGGCAATTGATGAGAAGTATGGAAGAGAAATCAAGTATTGTTCCAATCGAAAAGAAGTGAAGGATCATGGAGACAAAGGAATTTTGTTGGGCAGTCCCATTCAGGATGGAGACAGGGTTGTGATTATTGAAGATGTTACAACTGCCGGAACCTCTATTCAGGAGACGCTGCCGATTCTAAAGGCTCAGGGAAATGTAGATGTAATCGGACTTGTAGTATCTGTAGACCGTATGGAACGGGGACAGGGGGAGAAAAGTGCATTAACAGAAATCCAGGAGAATTATGGAATTCAGACAACCGCTATTGTAACCATGGGGGAAGTAATTGAGCACTTATATAATCAGCCATATAAGGGTAATATTATAATTGATGATGCATTGAAGGCAGCAATTGATACGTATTATGAACAGTATGGTGTGAAATAGGAGGTTATAGTATGGAAGAAAGTACGTATAAGACCATGTCAAATACTGGAATCTGTAGTCTGGTTCTTGGGATTGTAACCATTTGTGCAGGTATTGCAGTTGGGGTTATGATGATTGTAAATGGAGCAAAATTAATTAAATCCAAGACAATGCTTACATTTTAAGCATGGATGCAATATTTTAATAATCACTACAAGTATCAGCGAGCGGGAAAATCCTGCTCGCTGATACTTGTAGTAATTCATGAGAAATCATTGAAATTTGGAATATAAATGAGTGGGAACTAGAAAATGAAAAGTAGGAAACGATTTCGTATAGTATGTCTGACATTGTTTATTTTGTATGTGATAGCCATTATATATTTCCTGCTGTTGAGTGATATATATGGGAGAACCGGCGGTTATTCGGACTATCGCTACAATTTGATACCCTTTTTGGAAATAAAACGATTCATAAGCAGTGCTGTACACGGAGGCAGTATTCTTTATGTAGATGTTTTTATTAATCTGATTGGAAATGTAGTAGCATTTATTCCTTTTGGTGCATTAATCCGCTGGGTCAGAAATCAAAAGACCGGTTTTTTAATTGCGATTTTATATACCTTTCTATTCAGTCTTGCAATTGAACTGATTCAGTTGTTCACCAGGGTAGGGGTATTTGATGTAGATGATCTGATATTGAACACCTGTGGTGGTGCCATAGGATATATCTGTTATCGTATTCTACGCGCTATTGACAGAAGGAGGCATCAGGATGGCGAAAAAGAATCATAAGCCTTATAAATTCCAGGAAATTAAACATTCTGCTGATGGAATGCTGGCATGTGGCCTGGCAATTCTATCTACAGTATTGATCATAGCAGAATTAATCGTGACAATCTGTACCAGAGGGCAGGCAGGAGGAATGGTGGGCTTCATGGGAGTTACCGCATTCTTGTTATCTGTTGTTGGTTTTATCTTTGCAGTGATTAGCTGGAAGGATGAAGAGGCAGAGGATTTATCCAAACGTACTGGTACTTTCTTTAATATTGGTTTGATAATAGTGAATTTCTGTATTATTATTCTTGGAATTAATGGTTAGATAAAAGTGAATCGTATAACAATCATAAAGTTGGGGAAACCTTTTCTACATAGGCCCCTAAGGAATCATGAAAAGGAAGCAATGTGAAATGAAGGATCAAGAATTATGGAAAGAAGAAAATGATGTGGTAAAAGAGCGATTAGAACTGGCGTGGAATCGAATCCGGGGAATAGAGGAAGAGCATAGTACGGTTTCGCCATTTCAGGATTATTTCCGTCAAACCGCTGAGAATATATTGAAAACCGAAGAACAATTTGGTTTTGATTATGTGAATCATTCCATGGAAGAATTACAGGCTTTGAATCAGATGATGTATGATGAACTTCATCCGGAGCGTTACAAAACCAGCTATGCCAATCCCGAATATGCAGAGTCAGTACTGGGAAAAGAGTATGGGTCCATCTTGTGTTTTCTGTACACGGAATTACGAGGTCTCCCCATTTATGCCAGAGAGCTTCGGCTGACAGAGTTCACCTGTCTGTTAGAGTTGTTTATTGAGATTTATAATCTTTTTGAAGATGTTGAGAATTTAAAGCTGCAGCAGGTACAGCATGCCATATACTATTTCTATTATGATTATTGTGATGTGTTTGTTCCATACCGGGTAAGAGAGCAGTATGATCCACAACTGGATTTTTGTACATCCCTTGTGGAAACAGCAGATTTAACGGACCTGCGCTATTTGTATGCATATGGTGAGTATATATCTGAGAATGAACTTCGGACAGCGGAGTTCCTGAATCAACTGCCCCAGGAAGAAATTGATGCACTTGCCTTTACCTATACGGATGGATACCGGGAAGGCTTTGAAATTGCCGGAATTGATCTGAGCAGGAAGAAATATGTAAATCTTATTTATGCCATTGGGCAGGAGCGGATGGTACGGGCGGCCATTCTTCAATTTCGAAGCATGGGATTAGAACCGATTATATATCGCCCTGCTGTCAGTCGTTTGAACCAAAGGCAGAACCGACGGGGAGGAATCAGTTCTACTTCACCCAATCGGCAGTACGAATACGACCATCGTCTGGACGAAGGACTTTATCTGAACAAAGCTTTTATGGAACGGAAACTGGAGGTTCTGGCACAAAGCTATGAGGCAGTGAAGCATTTGACGGATTTATACGCCGGACCGGCTGTAATAGAAACCTTTGGTGAAACTCCCTTTGAACCGGTGAAGAAGCCGGGCTGTATTGAATTAAGCAGGCAGCAGCAGGAGCTGTCCGTAGAATATGCCACCCAGTCCAGCAAGATTATAAACCGTTATGTGCGCCGGGAAGAATACAGCTTTACTATTATTGCTTACCCGTCTCCGGAAATCGGTGAGAATTTTGAGGAAATATTCCGGGAAACGGTAAAGGTCAATACACTGGATAAAAAGCTGTACCGAAGTATTCAGGAAACCCTGATTGAGGAGTTGAATCAGGCAAAATCAGTACGGGTGCTGGGGAAAGGGGAAAATCAGACCGATATCCTTGTTATGATGCATCCACTGAAGAATCCGGAGTCAGAAACCAACTTTGAAAATTGTCTGGCAGATGTGAATATACCGGTAGGTGAAGTGTTTACAAGCCCTCAATTAACCGGAACAAATGGTTTATTAAATGTGAGTGAGGTGTTTTTAAATGATTTGAAATTTGTGGACCTGAAAATTCGCTTTGAAAATGGAATGATTACGGAATATACCTGTCAGAATTTTAAGGACGAGGAAGATAATGTAAAATTTGTAAAGGAAAATCTCCTGGTGAATCGCGAAACACTGCCCATTGGTGAGTTTGCCATAGGAACCAATACGACTGCTTATGTAATGGCGAACCGATATCAGATTGTCTATAAGCTGCCTATATTAATTGTGGAGAAAATGGGGCCTCATTTTGCAGTAGGTGATACCTGCTACAGCTATAGTGAGGAGAACCGGTTGTACAATCCGGATGGAAAGGAAATTGTTGCCAAGGACAATGAATGTTCTATTTTGCGGAAGGAAGATGAGACGAAGGCGTATTTTAACTGCCATACAGATATTACGATTCCTTATGATGAAATTGGTGCTATTATTTCCATACATGCAGACGGAACAGAAGTGGATATTATGAAAAATGGCCGGTTTGTACTGGCTGGAACGGAAGAATTAAACCGCCCTTTTGAAAAAGAATAGAATGATAATGCCATGCGGCCTGAGATGGATAGGCAGCATGGCATTTTTATTGAAATCGATAAACCGATTTCAGAGATTTTATTTCAGTGCTTTTTCTGCATAGCTGGTGTCAACCAGGTCTTCATAAGGCGCAAAGGTTTCCAACTCTCCGGCTTCATCCAGGATGTTTTCCAGCAGCAGGAAGCTTTCTTCTTCAAATATGAGGTTTTCTTTCCAGGTATCCTGAGCGGCATAGCGTTCCACAATGATCGTCAGAGTTTCCAGATCCGTTTCCTCGAATTGAGGTGCAATTACTTCAGCGATTTCTTCCGGTGTATGACTGTTTACATAATCCATACCTTTTTGCAGAGCATTGGTAAAGCTTTGGATGATTTCCGGATTTTCGCTGATATAGCTTTTCTTTGCACAGTATGCGGTGTAAGGAACATATCCGCTGTCAACGCCCAGAGAGGCAACTACATAACCGGCACCTTGCTGCTCTAAGGCAGTAGCGGAAGGTTCGAATTCCACAGTATAATCTCCGGCACCGCCGGCAAATGCACCGGAAGTATTTCCAAAATCAATGTTTTGAACTAAGGTCACATCCTGTTCCGGGTTGATGTTGTTTAGTTTTAAAATGTATTCCAGTACCATTTCCGGCATACCGCCAGGTCTTCCGCCGATGACCTCTTTGCCTACTAAGTCAGACCACTGGAATTGATCCGTATTCTCCCGTGCGACCAGGAAGTTGCCGGCCCGTTGGGTTAACTGGGCAAAGTTTACTGCATAGTCTTCGGCTCCTTCATTATACAGATAAATGGAGGATTCAGAGCCCATAAAGCCGATATCTGCTTCTCCAGCAACCATGGCGCTCATGGTCTTATCCGCGCCAAAGCCGGTTACCAGTTCAAGATTAATACCTTCTTCTTCAAAATATCCAAGCTCGATGGCTACATATTGTGGTGCATAAAATATAGAGTGGGCAACCTCGTTCAAGGTCACGGTTGTCAGGTTATCCTGAGTTTTATTGCAGGCACTTAGGGGACAGATGAACAGCATCAGGGTGCATAGAACTGCCAGTAATCCTTTCAGTTTATGTGTCATAATAACTCCTAAATTATAAAGATTTATAGGTATTATATTCAGGGAAAGGCAAAATGCCAGTGTAATCGTTGAAAAAAGAAAAGAAATACTATAGAATAAAGAATAATACAAAAGGAAAGGAATGAAACTATGAGAACTGCTGTTATTATGGGTTCTACCAGTGATCTGCCAAAGGTAGAGCCGGCAATCAAAATATTAAAGGACTATGGGGTCAGCGTTGATGTAAGATGTTTGTCAGCCCATCGCGCCCATGCAGGACTTTCTGCATTTATGGAAGAAACCAATCAGAATGGAACCGAGGTTATTATTACAGCGGCGGGTATGGCGGCTGCACTTCCGGGAGTTGTAGCGTCACAGACGGTACTTCCGGTTATTGGTGTACCATTGTCCGGTTCTGTATTGGATGGAATGGATGCCCTGTATTCTATTGTACAGATGCCATCAGGAATCCCGGTTGCTACGGTAGCTATCAATGGAAGTAAAAATGCTGCTTATCTGGCACTGCAGATTATGGCGCTTCAGCATCCGGAACTTCGGGAACGGTTGCTGGCTGAGCGGAAGGACATGGAAGAAAGTGCTATGAAAGCCAATGAAGAGGTAATGAAACAATTTAGTTAAAATTAAAATCCGGCATTTAGGAATAGAAACAGACATGAAGCATTCCTGAATGCCGGATTTTATGATTATGAAGCTTTATGGTGGCACGTTATGCCATTATAGCTGCTTTTTTGGGATAAAAGTCTATACAAGAGGCTTTCCGGTCAGGAGTTCATAGGCTTCTAAATACTTATCAATGGTCTTTTGGGCAACCTCATCCGGAAGAGTCCAGTCGTTATCCGGATTTTCCTTTAACCAGTCTCTTGCAAACTGCTTATCAAAGGATGGCTGTCCGTGTCCCGGTTCGTAACCATCTGCCGGCCAGAAGCGGGAGCTGTCCGGTGTGAGGATTTCATCTCCTACTACGATATTTCCGTTCTCATCCAAGCCAAATTCGAACTTGGTATCTGCAATAATGATTCCCTTTGTTAAGGCATAATCTGCACATTTTTTGTACAATGCAATGGTGTAATCCTTAAGCTTT
Source organism: Lachnospiraceae bacterium (assembly GCA_029068665.1). GTDB lineage: Bacteria > Bacillota > Clostridia > Lachnospirales > Lachnospiraceae > CAG-632. Next base: position 4,284 of record JAIECC010000172.1, on the reverse strand, counting down.
GTTGCATATTCCAGACCCTTTCCCGGATAGAGCTTTTCCAGATGGTCCACACTCTGCTCGAAGGATATATTCTCGTCATGGTCGCCTAAGTCTGCCTTGGTGGAAGGCGTGTAGATTGGCTCTGGAAGTTTGTCTGATTCCTGCAGGCCTTCCGGCAGCCGGATGCCGCATACGGTTCCATTTTCCTGATAGCTTGCCCAGCCGCTTCCGGTAATATATCCCCGGACAATACACTCGATCGGAAGCATTTCCAGCTTTCTGCACAGCATACTGTTGCCGTCAAACTTTTGCTGTTGGAAGAATTCCGGCATGTCCTTTACATCGGTGGATATCATGTGATTCGGAAGAATGTCAGAGGTCAGGTCAAACCAGAACTTTGACATCTGGGTTAATACGGCGCCCTTTTTGTGAATCGTATTCTTAAGAATCACATCAAAGCAACTGATCCGGTCTGTTGCAACCATAATTAAACTGTCTCCGTTGTCATAGATTTCACGAACCTTGCCTTCTTTTATTGGTTTTATTTCTGTTGTACTCATTTGTTTACCTCTCTATCATAGAATTTACCTTAAGTCCTGTTAAGCATAGATGATTTTGTGAAAAAAATCAATAGTTTCAGTTGTTATATTCATTTGTTTTCTTGCCTCTATGTCTGTATCTGGAAAATACAATGAATGATACCGATATGTAGGTATGGCAAGGGGAATGTGGATATGATACAATAAATAAGAAATAAGGCTATTACATAGAACAGCGATGATAATTCATATTCAAGGAGGAGAAAGAAATGGAACAGAATCAGGAAAATCGGCAGCAAATGGAGGAATTGTGGTCAGAGTCCAACCAGCCATCAGAAAATCAAAAAAAGAAAGGACTGTTCTGGTGGGAAATCCTGCTGTTTATTTTGGGAGGAGTGGCTGTTCTTTCTGTTCTTGTCATTATCTTTGTGCAGACTTGGAAAATAAGAAAAGAAAGCTATCGTATTTTGGAACACCCTATGGCTGTGCTGTGTGTAAAACAGGTTCCGGAAGAATTTGGTGAGGATGAAGTATCGTTTTGGGAGGATACCATATCATATTCGAATGTAGAAACGGTTGATTATGAGAATCTTCATATGCTCATTTATGGATGTACATATACAGATTCGCCTTCGGACTGGTTAGAGGAACAGATGACTTCCATGCATGTGAATGATGCCGAGAATGCATCCGTTTCAAGAGGGACTTATACAAACAATGAAGGAAGAGAATTTGAATACATCTGTGTGTCTATTTCCTATGATTTAAACGGTGAAACCGGAACCAGTGATTTTCTTGGATTTGCGACGGATTTGGGAGATGGAGAAGCAGTGACAGTGACAATATGGAATTCAAGTGGACAAAGCTATGTACCGGAGGATTATTTTAAATATCTGGATACAAAAGCATTCAAGATTGAACCGAGGTAGATATTCCCGTGTCCCAGAGAGGTCTTTTGGACTGTTGTAAGCCGAAGGTTCGGCTTGAATTTTGAGGCTTCTTCCTGTATAGTTAATACTATGGAAATAAGGCTTGAAAGTCATAAAGTATATGCGGAGGAAAAGGGTATGGAGCAGAATGGGTTAATGATGCAATATTTTGAGTGGTATTTGCCGGAGGATGCTTCTTTATGGAAAACGGTGAAAGCAAATGCTTCGAAGTTAAAGACGATGGGTGTCAGTGCGGTCTGGCTGCCGCCGGCATATAAAGGGGCAAAGGGAATTCAGGATGTAGGATATGGAGCCTATGACTTGTATGATTTGGGTGAATTCGATCAAAAAGGAACTGTCCCGACCAAGTATGGAACCAAGGACGAATATCTGGATGCAATCCAGACCTTGCAGGCAAAGGGAATTGAAGTATATGCAGATATTGTATTGAATCATAAAATGGGCGCAGACGAAGCGGAAGAGATTACGGCAGAAGAGTTCAACGCATGTAATCGAAATCAGATGATTGGAGATAAGAAGGTAATTCTTGGCTGGACCAAGTTTACTTTTCCGGGCAGAAAGGGTAAATACTCGAAGTTCACCTGGAATTGGAATCATTTTGATGGAATTGACTGGGATCAGGAAGCCTGCAAAAGTGCAATTTATAAGTTTGTTGGAAAAAACTTTGATACGGATGTAGATGATGAAAATGGAAATTATGATTACCTGATGGGCTCCGATGTGGACTTTGATAATCCGGAGGTAAGCCAGGAATTATACCGCTGGGGTCAGTGGTATCTGGATACAACAGGTGTAAGCGGCATGCGCCTGGATGCAGTAAAGCATATTGGCAGCAGCTTCTATCGGAAGTGGCTGCCTGCCATGCGTGAGATAACCGGAAAAGAGCTGTTTACCGTAGGAGAATACTGGCATTGGGATGTACGGCATCTGGAATCTTATCTGGAAAAGGTAGAGTATAATATGAGCTTGTTTGATGTTCCGCTGCACCTGCATTTTCATGATGCATCTAAGGCACATGGCAGCTATGATTTGCGGACCATCTTTGATAATACATTAGTTCAGCGTTGTCCTATGCAGGCAGTTACCTTTGTAGAGAATCATGACAGCCAGCCGGGACAATCCTTGGAATCCTGGGTAGAGGACTGGTTTAAGCCAATGGCATATGCACTGATTATGCTGCGGGCAAGTGGTTATCCTTGTCTTTTTTATGGAGATTACGCCGGAATTCCACATGATAATATTCCGGCTATGAAGTCTGTTCTGGACCGGCTGCTGAAGCTTCGGAAAAAGTATGCTTATGGTCCGCAGCATGACTATCTGGATAATCCAAATGTAATCGGTTGGACCAGAGAAGGAGATGAAGCACATAAAGGCTCCGGTTGTGCCGTAATATTGTCAGACGGCACCGGAGGTACGAAGCGTATGTATATCGGAAAACGATTTGCCGGCATGCATTTTGTGGATGAAATGAAGAATGCCAAGTACAATATAAAGATCGATGAAGAAGGCTTCGGAGATTTCTATGTCAACCGGGCAGCTGTTGCCGTATGGATTCAAAAGGAACCGAAACCAAGAAAGACAAGCTAAGAATGGACACATATGCAGAATGACATCATGACAGGATTGGGAAGAGGTGGAATATATGCGCAAGACAATACATACAGAGTCCGTAGAGTTGCTATTTGATGCTATCAGTACTTTGAAGACCAAAGAAGAGTATTATGCATTTTTTGGAGATCTTTGTACCGTGAATGAAGTACTTTCTCTGGCACAGCGGATTACAGTGGCACAGAAGCTGGAGGAGGGCAGTACCTACCTGGAGGTTACCAATATTACCGGTGCATCCACGGCAACCATAAGTCGGGTGAACAGAATGCTCAATGATGGAACGGATGGATTAAAAACCGCCTTAGAGAGAATAAAAGAACAGGGGAAAACAGTATAACGACTGTATTCTGATAGGAATGCATAAAAATGAGCTGCCAGTCTGGCAGCTCATTTTTTATTTATCTTTCTTTTTATGCTCAGCGGCTTCTTTTTGTACCGATGCTTCCGGCAGAGGTGCAAGCTGATCAATGATTTTTTCTACCAATTGTGTTTTAAGATAGATATCGTAGCTTAACAAAGCAACAAATGTGAAGTCTTGTAAATAAGACATATGTTCATCCATAGGTGTTTCCGGGTGTTCTTCCTTAAGCTTCTTATATACAAGCTCGTAGGATTCGAAGATTCCCTGCTTGTCCAGCTGATACTGATGCTGAGCCAGTTCTACTACAGTACTGTAGATACTGGTTAGATTCACGGAATCCTTTTCAGAAGCAGTAAAGTACTTCTCAATCATAGGATTCAGCAGTTTCTGGATATCACCAATGGATAAAAAGTTCTTCAGATAATAGGTATAAATCAACAGAATGATATGTTCCTTGGAATATTTTTTCTTTTCCGGAGGAGGTAACAGGTGATTCTTTGTATAGTTATTAATCATGGTCTTGGTCAGAATCTTATCCTCCGGCTGCCGCTTATTGTTGCTTAGGTGCTTATCCATAAAGGTGGTCACCTGATCCATATATAATTCAATTGCAGGAATATCAGCAGGTTCAATGTAATCCATCTGGATTGCATCACGGATTTCCTTTTTTATTTCATCAAATGAAGTTCCAATCATATGATTCGCCCCTCTCAGATTGCATATAATAAGTATTTTAACAACCACATTATATAGTATTTAAAACTATAAGTAAAGGGATTTTTAACGCTTGATGTGGATTTGACTGAATATTTCACGGGTAACATCGGATTTGTTCATGGTGTATACA
>JAIECC010000171.1 GCA_029068665.1 Lachnospiraceae bacterium | reverse complement strand
GTTTTATATGTTTTACTTATAGCAATATACTGAAAGAGATAACGGAGAGGAGAGAACATGAAGCATTCTTTTTTAGAAATTCATCAGGTTACCAAGGCATTTGGTTCCGGTGACAGCAGGGTACAGGTTTTAAAGGGAATTGATCTGGAAATCCAGCAGGGAGAGTTCTGTGTATTGTTGGGCCCTTCCGGCTCCGGAAAATCCACTTTATTGAATATCATTGGAGGAATTGACCAGGCTGATACCGGCGGCATTTATGTAAACGGAGAAGCCATGGCAGATATGAATGAAAAGCGTCTGACCATATACCGGAGAAAGCACCTTGGCTATATCTTTCAGATGTACAATCTGATTCCCAATCTGACTGTGCGGGAAAATATCGAAGTAGGTGCATATCTGGGGGATAACCCTCTGAGTGTAGATGAACTGCTGGATACACTTGGACTGTCCAAGCATCAGAAGAAGCTGCCCAATCAACTGTCCGGCGGACAGCAGCAGCGGTGTGCCATTGGACGGGCTATTGTTAAGAATCCGGATATTCTTCTTTGTGATGAACCTACCGGAGCCTTGGATTATAACACCAGTAAGGAAATATTGAAGCTGATTGAAACTGTTAATCAGAAATATGGTAATACGGTTGTTATGGTAACCCACAATGATGCCATTAAGGATATGGCTGACCGGGTGGTAAAGCTGCGGGATGGCATGATTCGAAGGAATATCTGTAATGAGCATAAGCTTACGGCAGATGAACTGGAATGGTAAGGAGGCGGACGATGAAAAATCCATTAAGAAAACGGCTTCTTCCGGAATTAAAAGGAGAAATCGGAAAGTACATGGTCATCTTCCTGATGCTGATTTTATTTATCGGATTTATTTCCGGCTTTCTGGTGGCGGATGGCAGTATGATTACCGCTTACAACGACAGCTTTGTAACCTACAATGTAGAAGATGGGCATTTTCAGACGGAAAAGCAGTTAAACAGAGCACAGCGAAAGAGTATTATGGAACTTGGAGTCCGGATATATGATTTGTATTATACAGAAGAGGCTATGACCAATGACAGTAAAATGCGAATCTTTTCGGAACGGAATGAGGTAAATCAGGTCTGCCTGATGGAAGGCAGCCTGCCTGCTGCTTTGGATGAGATTGCAATTGACCGGATGTATGCAGATAATAATGGGCTTTCTGTTGGGGACACGCTGGAAAATGAAGTCGGGCGCAGTTACAGGATTACCGGACTGATAGCATTGCCGGACTATAGCTGCCTGTTTGAAAGTAATAATGACACCATGTTTGATGCGGAAAAGTTCGGTGTTTCCATTGTGACGGATGAGACCTTTGCCTCCTATAAGACAGCGGCAGTCACCTGTAATTATGCATGGAAATATAATGTGCCGCCTACAGATGATGCTGAGGCTCGTGATATGGCAGAAGAATTTTCTGACGGTCTGATAGAGGTAGTTCATCTGAAGGACTTTGTAGCACGACAGGATAATCAGGCGATTATTTTTACCGGTGAGGATATGGGCAGTGACCGGGCGATGATGATTGTTTTATTGTATATGTTTATTGCCATTATGGCGTTTGTCTTTGCAATCACTACAAAGAATACCATTGAGAAGGAGGCAAATGTAATCGGAACCCTTCGGGCAAGCGGATATACCCGTGGCGAGCTGATTCGACATTATATGACCATGCCCGTTCTGGTAACCTTAATCAGTGCCATTATAGGGAATATATTAGGTTATACGGTGTTTAAGCAGGTATGTGCCGGAATGTATTATGGAAGCTACAGCCTTACCACCTATCAAACTATATGGAGTGCAGAAGCATTTTTACTGACAACGGTTGTACCGATTATCATAATGGTTCTGATCAATTACCTTCTGTTACAAAACAGTCTGCGTCTATCGCCCTTGAAGTTCCTTCGTCGGGATTTGTCGAAAAAAAAGCAGAAGCGTGCAGTGCCTCTTAGCTGTAAGCTTCCATTCTTTTTCCGCTTTCGGCTTCGGGTCATATTACAGAACATAAGCAACTATGTTACGGTGCTGATTGGCATTATATTTGCCAATGTTCTGTTGATGTTCGGCCTGATACTGCCTGCTATTTTGAATGATTATGCTGCGGACATTGAAAATAATATGCTGGCGGAATATCAGTACATGTTAAATTATCCCATGACCGATAAAAATGAAAGCAAGCTAAAGACCCTGATGTCTTTTATGGAGTATATGGATGATGTGGAAACAGAAAATGAAGATGCGGAAAAATTCAGTGCGTATGTGCTAAAGACGCTGGGAGATGAAGCCAGAGAGGAAGAGGTTACCCTATATGGCATACAGCCGGACAGCCGGTACGTTCCGCTTCAGCTTCCGGAGGATGGAGTGGCAATTTCTTCTGCATATGCAGAAAAATATCTGCTTTCCATTGGAGATGAGATTACACTGAAGGAAGCCTATGAGGATAAGACATATACCTTTCAGGTGGCAGCAGTTTATGATTATCCGGGCGCAATTACGGTATTCATGTACCAGAAGGATTTAAATGAAATATTTGATCTGGGTGAGGATACCTTTGTGGGATATTTTAGTGATACGGAAATTACAGATATTGATTCGGACTACATCGGAACGGTCATTGACCTGACTGCATTGACAAAGGTAAGCCGGCAGCTGCAGACCTCCATGGGCTCCATGATGTATTTCGTGGACGGATTTGCAGTTATTATATTTATGATTTTTATATACCTGCTGTCTAAGATTATCATCGAGAAAAATGCACAGTCCATATCCATGGCAAAGATTTTGGGATATTCCAATTCGGAAATCAGCCGCCTTTATGTGAATGCAACTTCCATTATAGTTGTTTTATGCCTGATTCTTTCCATTCCAATTGATAACTTGCTGATTACTTATATATATCGGGGCATGATGATGGAAAGTATGACAGGATGGCTGAGTTATTCTTTGAAACCTGTGGTAGTGGTGGAAATGCTGTTGCTTGGAATTGGTACCTACGCCATCGTTGCCGTTCTGGAGTATCGAAAGGTTCATAAGATACCAAAGGATATAGCGTTAAAAAATGTAGAATAAATGACAGGCAGAAGAAGAAAAATTCCATAGGAGGCAGAGAGAATGGATATGAGAAAAAGGATAAAAGCAAAGCAGATTGGAGCCTTATGTCTGGCAGGGACCATGTTGTTCCAGATTTGGGGCTGTAGTGGAAACCCGGACCAGACGGTTTCGGATTCAAAAGCAGGATCTGGTAATGACAGTGCTGTCAGTGAAGGGACAGAGGCAGTATATACGGCTAAAGAATATATTGATGAAAATCAGGTAGATAAGGCAGAGGTGGTATATGCCAGAGCTGATGCTACAGGTTCTGTTCAGGAGATACGGGTAGAGGCTGTATTAAAGAATCATGGAGGGCTGGAGGATATCACAGACTGCTCGAATCTTACTGACATCCGCAATACGGAAGGGGATGAAGAATATACGCAGAATGGAAACAGGCTGATTTGGGAAAATCATGGAGAGGACATTTCATACAAAGGAAATGCATCAGAGGCCCTTCCGGTAGGTGTTTCCATCCGCTACGAGCTGGATGGAAAAGAAATTGCACCACAGGAGCTGATTGGAAAAAGCGGTCATGTGAAGCTTCATTTTGATTATATAAATAACCAAAAGGAAATCGTTACGGTAAATGACACGGAATACGAGGTTGTAGTACCCTTCATTTTCATATCGGCAGTAGCATTAGATAAAGACAAGTTTATCAATGTAACAGTGAGCAATGGAGATGTTCTGTCTATGGAGAGCGGCTTGTTTGCTGTAGGATATGCGGTGCCCGGAATACAGGAGGTATTGGGTTTTGAGGATTTTGAATTGACGGAGGATATGAAAATACCGGACTCTTTAGAAATAGAAGCTGATGTAACGGAATTTGAATTGGAATTTACCGAAACGATTGTGCTGAATGGATTCTTCGGGAATCTGGAGGAGGAAGATTTACAGGAATTTCGGGATAGTGGTGACTCCATGAATGACTTATCAGATGCATCGACCCAACTGGTATCCGGCACCCAGACCTTATATGAACAGATGGTGCTGTATCAGGGATATCTGAATCAGTATTTTGACGGGGTCGAGGAACTTCAGGATGGGACGGCTGCTCTGGAGACTGCCATGGGGACCTTAAGTACACAGGGAGAGACCTTGAATCAGGGGGCACAGGCATTGAATCAGGGAGTGGTATCTTATGCCGGTGCATATCAGGAAACTATGGGTATGGTGGAACAATATAGAGAAGAATTACCGCCGGAGCTGGTATATGCTCTGGAGCAAATGGGAACCGGTGTGGATGCCATGACAGAGGGCAGCAGACAGGTGGCGGATGGAGTAGCCGCCTATACCGGCGGTGTGACCCAGGTATACGATGGGCTGTCCGCTATGAGTAGTGGTGTTGAACAGCTGACAGCCTCCCAGACACAATTACGGGAAGGTATGACCGGTCTGGTAACCGGAACCAATACTCTGCTCAGTGGCCTCAGACAATTTGACAGAGAAGGAATTGAAAAGCTGTCAAAGATGTTTGGAGAAGACCTTCAGACGATGCTGGATAAGGTGGAAGCATTAAAGAAAGCAGACGAAGGCTATATGAATTACAGCGGTATGGAAGAAGGAAAGACCGGATCGGTTGTTTTTATGATTGAAACAGAAGAATTAAAAAAATAGCAGACTATTTCAGCAGCTGGTTTATCTGTCAATAATTAGCAAGGTGAAACAGACGGGTCCCTACTTGACTTTTTATGGTTCATCGCTTAGAATCAGCTTATATGCAAAATGGCAATGACAAGACCAGTAGAAGGCCGGTGCTTCACAGAGAGAATCTGATTTGCTGAGAAAGATTTGCTGCGAAAGCCTTTGAATACCAGCTTGGAGCTTCTTCCGGGAGTAAATCGCCAGAATTCCTTGTGTTTTGAGGGAATGATTGGCTTATGAAAGGAAGACGGTGATTCCGTTATCGTCAGAATGAAGAGCCTTGGAATATGTTCCGGGGAATCAGGGTGGAACCGCGAAGAATCGTCCCTGACGTATAGAAACAATGTCTATGCGTCAGGGACGTCGTGCGTTAGAGCGAGCCAGCGGCGAACCGGAATGCATAGTAAGAAAGGAAGTAGAGATATGAAAATCACTTTAAAAGACGGCTCCGCAAAGGAGTATTCACAGGCAATGTCTGTCATCGACATCGCCACAGACATCAGTGAGGGACTTGCTCGTATGGCATGTGCCGGAGAAGTAGACGGTAAAGTGGTGGATTTACGAACTGTCATTGACCAGGATTGCCAGTTGAGCATTTTAACCTTTAATGATGAGGAAGGAAAAAAAGCATTCCGTCATACGGCATCGCATATACTGGCACAGGCGGTCAAGCATCTGTATCCGGATGCCAAGTGTACTATCGGACCGGCCATTGATGAGGGATTTTACTATGATTTTGATATGCCGCCTCTTTCCAGAGAGGATTTAGACAAGATTGAGGCAGAGATGAAGAAGCTGGTAAAGCAGGGAGATGCCATTACCTCCTTTACCCTGCCGCGGGAAGAAGCCATTCGACTCATGGAAGAAAAGCAGGAGCCTTATAAGGTAGAGCTGATTCAGGATCTGCCGGAGGATGCAGTGATCAGCTTTTATACACAGGGAGATTTTACGGACCTGTGTGCAGGTCCGCATTTAATGAACACCAAGGCAGTGAAATTCTTTAAGCTGACTTCCTCCTCCGGTGCTTATTGGAGAGGGGATTCCAATAAGAAGATGCTGACCCGTATTTATGGAACAGCGTATACCAAGAAAGCAGATTTGGAAGAACGGCTGGAATTCTTAGAGAACATTAAGCTTCGGGACCACAATCGTCTGGGACGGGAAATGCAGTTATTTACAACGGTAGATGTGATTGGACAAGGTCTTCCGCTGTTTATGCCAAAGGGAACCAAGATTATCCAGACCTTGCAGCGTTGGATTGAAGACTTAGAGGATTATGAGTGGGGCTATGTGCGGACCCGGACACCATTGATGGCGAAGTCTGATCTATATAAGATTTCTGACCACTGGTATCATTACAAGGAGGGAATGTTTGTCCTGAATGATCCGGGAAATGATGAAGATGATGTGACGGCAGATGGCAAGGAGGTAATGGCGCTCCGTCCTATGACCTGCCCGTTCCAATACTACGTATATAAGGCAACCCAGCATTCTTATCGGGATTTACCTTATCGAATGGGAGAGACCTCTACCTTATTCCGAAACGAGGATTCCGGCGAAATGCATGGTTTAACACGGGTGCGTCAGTTCACTATTTCGGAAGGACATTTGATTTGTACGCCGGAGCAGATTGGTGATGAGTTTAAGAACTGTGTGGAATTAGCAAAGCACTGTCTGACCACCCTTGGATTGGAAAATGATGTAACCTACCGGATGTCCAAGTGGGACCCGAACGACAGTGAAAAATACCTTGGAACAGCAGAGGAATGGGATAAGGTTCAGGATGCCATGCGTGAAATCTTAGATGAAATCGGTCTGGATTATACGGAAGAGGATGGCGAGGCAGCCTTCTATGGACCGAAGCTGGACATTCAGGCGAAGAATGTATATGGAAAAGAAGATACCATGATTACGGTTCAGCTGGATATGTTCCTGTCAGAGCGGTTCGATATGTATTACATCGACCAGAATGGAGAAAAGAAACGACCGTACATTATTCATCGTACCTCTATGGGCTGCTATGAGCGGACGCTTGCCTGGTTGATTGAGAAATATGCCGGTGCCCTGCCGACCTGGTTAATGCCGGAGCAGGTTCGGATTCTGCCGATTTCTGATAAATATATGGATTACGCCAAGAAGGTATTTGCGGAACTCCGGAAGGCAGACATTAAGGTGACTATTGATGAGCGTGGAGAAAAGATTGGCTACAAGATTCGGGAGGCACGCTTGGAGAAAATACCGTATATGCTGGTAGTTGGTGCCAATGAGGAAGCAGAAGGAACAGTATCCGTCCGTCGTCGTGGAGAAGATGGAGATTTGGGTGCTATGCCGCTGAATCAGTTTATTGCCGATATTACGGAAGAGATTCGTGAAAAACGTCACGACTGATGATTGTAGATGCTATACGAGAAAACGGAAAGGGAGATAATAAATGGAAAAAAAGATTATGTTAGGCAATGAGGCTATTGCCAGAGGTGCCTGGGAGGCCGGAGTGAAGGTTTCTTCTGCCTATCCGGGAACCCCTAGTACGGAAATCAGTGAAAGTCTGGTGCCATATGATGAGATATACGCAGAATGGGCACCCAATGAGAAGGTAGCAACAGAGGTTGCCATCGGTGCATGTATCAGTGGTGTCCGCTCTATGTGCTGTATGAAGCATGTGGGAGTAAATGTTGCCGCTGATCCATTGTATACCATGTCCTATGGCGGTGTAAACGCAGGTATGGTACTGGTAGCGGCAGATGATCCGGGACTTTACAGCTCCCAGAATGAGCAGGATACAAGAGCAGTAGCCAGAGCTGCTCATGTGCCGGTATTGCAGCCTTCCGATAGTCAGGAAGCCAAAGACTTTATGAAATACGCCTTTGAATTAAGCGAAAAATATGATACGCCGGTTATTTTGAGAACGACTACCCGGTTATCCCATTCTCAGGGCCTGGTAACGCTGGAAGATCGGGTAGTGCCGGAGGATAAGTCATATGAGCGGAATCCGGCAAAGTTCGTTATGATGCCGGGGAATGCCAAGGGCCGTCATGTATATGTAGAGCAGCGGGAACTGGCCATGTCAGAGAATGGAGCAGATATGCCGATTAACCGTATGGAGATGGGAGATCGGTCCATCGGTATTATCACCTGTGGTATTGAATATCAGTATGTGAAAGAAGTACTGCCCAATGCCAGTATCTTAAAGCTGGGTATGGTAAATCCTCTGCCGAAGCAGATGATTCTTGATTTCGCTTCCCAGGTGGATGAATTATATGTTGTGGAGGAATTAGATCCGATTATTGAGGAACAGGTTCGTTCCTGGGGAATTCCTTGTTATGGGAAGGAAATCTTCACTGTACAGGGAGAATATAGTGCAAACCTGCTGCGGAAAGCCATTCTCCATCAGGAATTGGAGTTGGATACGCCGTCACAGGTTCCGGCAAGACCGCCGATTCTGTGTCCGGGCTGTCCGCACCGGAGTGTGTATTCCGTATTAAAGAAGCTGGGGATTCATGCGGCGGGAGATATCGGCTGCTATACGCTGGGAGCAGTAGCACCTTTAAATGTAGTGGATACTACTATCTGTATGGGTGCTTCCATTTCTTCCCTTCATGGTATGGAAAAGGCAAAGGGGAAGGATTATATCAAGAAATGGGTAGCGGTAATCGGTGACAGCACCTTTATGCATACCGGTATCAATTCTTTGATGAATATGGTTTATAATAAAGCAACCGGTACGGTTATGATTCTGGATAATTCCACCACCGGTATGACCGGACATCAGGACCATGCTGCCACAGGAAAGACATTAAAGGGCGAGCCTACATATGCCATTAATATTTATCAGCTCTGCAAGGCAATTGGAATTGAGCATGTAGTGGAGGTTAATGCCTTTGATATCAAGGAACTGGAGCGGATTGTAAAAGAGGAAACCCAGCGGGATGCCATTTCCGTCATCATTACAAAATCTCCATGTGTTCTGTTAAAGGGAACCGTATTCCCGAATAAGTGTGTTCCGGTTCCGGAGAAATGTAAGAAGTGCGGTCTGTGTCTGAAGCCGGGCTGTCCTGCATTAACGAAAAATGAAGATGGTACCATTTCCATTGATGAAACCATGTGCAATGGCTGTGGTCTGTGTAAGCAGTTATGTAACTTTGGTGCAATTGAGGAGGTGGCGAAATAATGGAAACAAAGAATATTATGATCGTAGGTGTTGGTGGACAGGGTACTCTGCTGACCAGCCGAATCCTTGGTGGAATTGCATTACATGCCGATTATGACGTAAAGCTTTCGGAAGTTCATGGGATGGCACAGCGGGGCGGAAGTGTTGTGACTTATGTTCGTTACGGTGAGAAGGTGGCAGAGCCTATTGTAGAGGAAGGGCAGGCAGATGTCCTGATTGCCTTTGAACGGTTAGAAGCAAAGCGGTATGCCCATTTCTTAAAGAAAGATGGGGTCATTATTGTAAATGACCAGCGGATGGACCCCATTACGGTAGTGACGGGGGCAGCAGAATATCCGGAAGGAATCATTGAGGAATTATCGGCAAAGTATAAGGTCTATTCCGTAGATGCCATGGCAGAAGCCAAGAAGCTGGGGAATTCCAGAGTGTTTAATATTATTGTATTAGGTGTGGCAGCACAGCATATGGATTACTCCAAGGAAGACTGGCTGGAAGTGATTGAAAAGACCGTACCGCCTAAGACTGTGGATATCAATAAGAAAGCATTTGAAGTAGGGTATACGCTGGCTTAGATATGGGAGGAAAGCAGGACCATGAATACAAATCATAGTAAATATTTTGAATTAAATCCGGAAGAAGCAATAAAGAAGTTTTTTAAAAAACTGTATATTGTGAGGTATATTGCCATATTTTTTCTTGTATTATTGCTTTGCTTCTATTTATATGGCTTATTTAAATTTGAAGATGAATCCATCCAATCTGCTATGATGCTGATTTGCGGTATTGTAATGCTGATTGTAGTACTGATTACTTTTTTTCTGATTCATTTTCTGCCATATTTGGAGTCTCGTCAATTACAAATGGTTCTGTACATGGATTGTGCACCAGTTAAAATGTTAGATATCATAAGACTTTGGGAGAAGAAAGACAGACTTGGAAAAGCAAAGAATACCTTTTTGCTGTTCAAGACACAATGCTGTATATACATTCCGGAACGTCTGGAGGAAGGACTGACTTATCTGCAGCAGATTAATTTCAGGCAAAAGCTTCTTGACCGGGAGGCTATTCGGTTATTATTATTTGCCCAGTATTCGAGAAAACAGGGAGACCGGGAAAGCTTTGATAAAGTAAAGACTGATATGGAACAGCTTCCGACCTTGTATCCCGGGAATAAGTTTCAAAAGAAAAGCTGGGAACAGGCAATGCGTTTGCTGGAACTGGAGGAATTGATATGGGATGAGCGGACAGAGGAAGCAAGAACTCTGCTATATACGTTACTGGAAAAGGAGCCCTATCAGCTTAGTAAAGTAATGTTTCATATGCAGTTGGCCCAATTGGATATAGAAGCGGAAGAATATGCAAATGCAAAGCAGCATTTGGAATATGTAATTGCTCATGGTAATCAGCTTGCGAGTGTTTCTAAAGCAAAAGAACAGTTAGAGGCTATGCAACAATAG
>JAIECC010000170.1 GCA_029068665.1 Lachnospiraceae bacterium | reverse complement strand
CTTTCATTCGACAAAATGTTTGCTTTTTCAATTGAATATGTTAAGATTATTAAAATGTACTTTGAGAAAGGAACGGGTGAGGGTATGAAGAAGAAAATATGGGTGCAGAAAGGTATCGGGGTTACTGTAATCGCAGCATTGGGCATTGGGTTATTGTTTGGGAAAACCGATATGGAACAGGCTTTTGCAGCGACAGGGCCGGTTGCAATAGATGAAACGAATTTTCCGGATGAGAAATTTCGGGGGTATGTGAAAACAAATTTTGATACAAATGGTGATAATGAACTTTCAACAGAAGAATTAAATTCGGTGATTAGCATTAATGTATACAGGATGGGGATTACAGATTTGAAGGGGATTGAATATTTTGAATACCTTCAAAGTTTGAACTGTTCGTATAACGAGTTGAGTAGCTTGGATACCAGTCAAAATGGGGATTTATCTACTTTAACTTGTTCCTATAATAACATAAGTAATCTGAATTTGAGTAAGAATTCTGCTATTTCTTCGTTGAATTGTAGTAGTAATCAGTTGAATAGTTTGGATATTAGCGGTATCGACAGCAATAGTTTAACAAGCTTATATGCTTCAGGGAATCATCTGACCGAACTGGATGTAAGTAAGCATGACAGGTTAAAAAACTTGGTTTGTTCAAGTAATTCGTTAAGCAGTTTGGACATAAGCCATAATACAGAATTAGAGTATTTAGCTTGTGGTAACAACAATCTGACCAGCTTGGATATAAGCAAGAATACAAATCTTACTGTTGTTTTTTGTGAGAATAATAAAATCAAAAACATTGATACAAGTGTTAGACCGAATTTACTTAACTTGGATATATCCAATAATGAGCTGACGGACTTAGATGTAAGTCAGAATACAAATCTGCAGCAACTGAATTGCAGTGGTAATCATTTGAGTAGTTTAGATTTAAGTACAAATACGAAGTTATACAACTTAAGTAATTCTGGAAATCAGATATCAGCCACGTTTTATAAGAATGAGACTGAAAACTATGTCGATTTATCCGCACACTCCCTAAACGGTGGAAAAGTCAGCAATGTTGAAACGGGAAGCTATAATACGACAGATGGACGGATTGATATTCAGGATATATTGAAGGTTGGTGACAGTCTGACATATGATTATGCAACCGGCTATGGATCGAACACCATGACGGTTACCGTGGTAATTACTTCTGTTGTAGATACTACGCTACCAGATACGGAGGAGCCTACTACAGAACAGCCAACCACGGAAGGCTCTGCAACGGAAACTCCGGCGACGGAAGGTACTGCTGCAGTATCAACGGCAGATGCGGCAACAGAGATAACGGCATCTGCCACTGACAGCGCATCAGGAACGACAGCAGCCTCTGAGCAGAAAAATACTCCGAAGACCGGCGATACAGCGCTTCCGGTCTGGATAGGCATACTTGGTATCCTGGGTATGGTGAATTATCTTGTTGCAAGAAAGAAGAGGGGTTAGAGCATGGAGGAGAAAACAGGTGACGCGTGAAGATATTACCAAGGGCTTACAGGAATTACAGGATGAAGAATATCGTGCTTTTCATGCAAAGCTGATGCCGGAGATCGAGTATGAGAGGATTATAGGTGTCCGTACCCCACAGTTGAGAGCCTATGCAAAGCAGATAGCAGGAGAGCCCTGTGTGGAAGAATTCTTACAGGAATTACCACATTATTATTATGAAGAAAATAATCTCCATGGTGCATTGTTGAATCTGCAATATAAAAAGGAAACAGAGCTGGGAGAATTGCTGGAGCAGCTAGAACGCTTTCTTCCCTATGTGGATAACTGGGCGACTTGTGATATGCTGTCACCGAAGCTTTTTAAGAAAAATCTGCCTTTGGTTTATGAACGAATCAAGGAATGGGTAAAAAGTGAGGATACCTATACCATTCGATTTGGTATTGTGACTTTATTAGGATATTTTCTGGATGATGCCTTTGTACCGGAGATGCTGGAACTGGCAGCAGGAGTTGAATCAGAGGAGTATTATGTAAAGATGGCGGTTGCCTGGTATTTCAGTATTGCACTGGTAAAGCAGTATGCTGTGACGGTTCCGTATTTTGAACAGCCAAGGCTGGAGCCTTGGACCCATAACAAGGCGATACAGAAGGCGATAGAGAGCCGGCGTATTGACGAGGAAGTAAAGGATTATTTAAGAACCCTGAAAGTAAAATCCAAATCATGAACATATCAATAAATAAAAGAATCCCCGATAGACTTCTGACGGGAACCGGCGCTTTTGGGTAACCCTCTGGGTGAAACCCTTGAAGAGCGCTGGATGTCAGAAATCATCGGGGATTTCTTGTTACAGATTTATTTTTTTGAAACGTCCTTTTTCAGAACACCCAGTAATACGGCACTGATAACAGTTCCGATGACCAGGGACAGCAAATACATCCATGCATTTCCTACTACCGGGAATACGAAGATTCCGCCATGAGGAGCCATTAAGGTACAGCGGAATGCCATGGAAAGACCACCGGCAGCAGCAGAACCTACGATACAGGCAGGAAGTACATGCAGCGGATCAGAAGCGGCAAATGGAATCGCACCTTCTGTAATGAATGCAAGCCCCATAATAAAGTTGGTCGGTCCGGATTTCCGTTCCTCTGCAGTAAATTTATTCTTGAACAGCAAGGTTGCTAAAGCAATGGCACATGGAGGAACCATACCGCCGATCATAACCGCTGCCATAATATCATAGTTCCCTGCTGCAATGGCTGCGGTTCCAAAGACGTAAGCTGCTTTATTAAATGGACCACCCATATCAATTGCCATCATGCCGCCCAGGATGAGTCCCAGAACAATACTGCTGGCACCATTCATCTGGGAAAGGCCGTTATTTAATGCGGTATTGAGGATTCCAACTACCGGTTCAATGGCAAAATTCATTAGCAGGCCACAGATCAAAATACCAAACAACGGATAAATCAATACCGGTTTTATACCATCCAGTGCCTTCGGGAACTTGGAACATGCTTTTATCAACAGTTTGACAATAAAGCCTGCCAGGAATCCGGCAACTAAGGCACCCAGGAATCCGGATTTACCATTTGCGGCAATGGCACCGCCTACAAATCCTACAGCAAGACCCGGACGGTCAGCAATACTCATGGCAATGAAGCCTGCAAGGATTGGAAGCATAAAGCCAAATGCAAGGCCGCCAATGCCTTTGAACATAGCGGCAGCAGCAGTAATGGAACCAAAACTCTCTCTCATTTCAGCAGAGAGGGAGTTGATATCTACAGAAAGACCATCAATCAGGAATGCGATGGCAATGAGGATACCGCCTCCGACTACAAAAGGAAGCATATGGGATACACCATTCATCAGATGCTTATAAATCTGATGTCCGGCACCGCCTTTACTGCTTGCAGAACTTTCCTGTTGTTCCCCGCTTCCGTGATAGATTGGAGCATCTCCGGCAATTCCGCGTTCAACCAATTGGTCTGCCTTGCTGATACCGTCGGAAACCGGCACTTCGATAAGCTTCTTTCCATCGAACCGGTCCATGGGAACCTGTGTGTCTGCAGCTACAATGATGCAGTCTGCTTCTGCGATTTCATCAGCAGTCAGTACATTCTTGGCTCCGCCGGAGCCACGGGTTTCCACTTTTATCAGACAGCCATGTGCCTTTGCACTTTTCTCAAGAGCTTCAGCTGCCATGAAAGTATGAGCAATACCGGTAGGACAGCCGGTAACTGCAAGAAGCTTTTTCTGTCCGGAAGTGGCTGGCTGAACAGTTTCGGCAGACGTATCTTCTGTTTCCGCATCCTTTTCTGCTTCGGCATCATCAATGACTTTTAAGAATTCTTCCGGTGTTTTGGCATTCTTTAAGGCATCGGTGAATTCTTCATGCATGAGCATGGCGGAAAGCTTGCTTAAGATGTCAATGTGTGCGGAACCGCTTTTTGGATTTGCAGCAATCAGGAACAGCAGATAGACCGGCTCATCATCCAGAGCCTGATAATCCACACCTTCCGGAATCACCATTGCAATTAAGCCCGGTTCCTTTACTCCGTCGCAGCGTCCATGTGGGATGGCAATGCCTTCGCCTACACCGGTGGTGCTTTCTTCTTCTCTGGCAAATACAGCAGCCAGGTATTGTTCCTTGTCGGTAATATTTCCTGTACTGTTCATTAATTCCACTGCTTTTTCCAGAACATCGTTTTTGCTGGAAGCGGTTACATTTAAATCAATCGCTTCCGCAGACAATAAATCAGTAATTTTCATATGTGTTACCCCCTTTTATGATTTTTATTATTCATAATGATTTCTACTTTTTCGGAGCGATACGCTGATAA
>JAIECC010000017.1 GCA_029068665.1 Lachnospiraceae bacterium | reverse complement strand
CCTGATATTCCTGTGAATAAATATTATAGTCCTGATTAAATTTTATAAAAACTTCCGTATAATAATCAACGTCAAATGCTTCCGGCTGTAAATACAAAAAGCCTGCAACTTTTCCATTCCCTAAAGAGGTGGTTCCCCGTTCAAAATTCAAATAAAAAGAGGAATCTACCAGTCCGACTATGGTAAATTCCTCTACCTTAAATGCCTTTCTGGTATCTTCTTCATTGGTTTGGGACAGTTGTATTACTCCCCCCAGGCCTTCCTCACCCAGTATCTTTGCATCGACCACACATTCATCTGGTCCTTCCGGCAATCTTCCGGCCCTCAACCTTATCCCATTTACACCTTCTGTAATGGAGTGTGCCTTAAGTACCTCTTCATTTTCCCCTATACCTGTACAAAGAATATCAAAGGTATATGCACCGGCGGCAGTTCTTACCTGCTCCTCCTCTGCAAATGCTTCTACATCTTCGTCATCAAATCCCAGGGTAGACAGCAGGCGAAAATCATAGAAATTCATTTCCTTCCAATATCCATCCACTGTGGATACCATAGCTGTCTTGGTAATTTTTAAGCCGGTAAAAAAGCCTACACCTAAAGCTACGATAGCCAGAATGGCACAAAATCTGCCAAAGCTATTCTTTATCTCTCTTAAAGTTGTCCGTTTCATCATTGATTTCATATGGCACCTACCATTCAATATCCGCTACATCCACAATCCTGTCATTCATAACCATATTCGCAACTGTACCACTCTTCACTGTAATGATTCGGTCTGCCATAGCTGTTAATGCCTGATTATGGGTAATGACCACCACTGTCATGCCTGTTTCACGACAAGTATCCTGAAGCAGTTTCAAAACTGCTTTTCCTGTATTATAATCCAAAGCCCCTGTAGGCTCGTCACAAAGAAGCAGCTTGGGATTCTTTGCCAAGGCTCTGGCGATTGCCACTCTCTGCTGTTCTCCTCCGGAAAGCTGGGAGGGAAAATTCCCCATACGATGTCCCAACCCCACCTGTTTCAATACGGTTTCTGCATCCAAAGGTTCCTTACAGATCTGTGCTGCCAGTTCCACATTCTCCAATGCTGTTAGATTCTGTACCAGATTATAGAACTGAAATACAAAACCTACATCATATCTTCGGTAAGCAGTCAATTGCTTTTTATTCAAGCCGGAAATCTCACATCCATCCAGATACACACTTCCCTCTGTCAGGGTATCCATACCGCCCAGAATATTCAAAATCGTGGTTTTTCCCGCTCCGGAAGCACCTACAATCACGCAGAATTCTCCTTGTTCAATTTCAAAATTCACATTTTGAAGTGCCTGTATTTCTACCTCTCCGGTTCTATAAGTCTTTTTTACATTCTTAAATTCTACAAATGCACTCATATTTTATCCCCTGTGATTTTTTATTTTTAATTATTTTATCACTGTTTCCTGTATAATACCATACTGACTTAATCTGTACATTGGCGCAATCTGACCTCAGGACTCTTACTGCCTTCAGTTATACTTTACTGCATTCCAACACCAGGGCTCCTCCTCATGTTAAATGCCGGATCCTTCCTCAGGTCATATAATATCATATACCGGGTTTGGAAAGCGGCTGCAAACAAAAAAAGACCCCTTCCTTAAAAGCTGAGTCTCCCCATAACAAATATCTTCTATAATCAAACAAAAATAAAATGGGACCTACAGGGCTCGAACCTGTGACCCTCTGCTTGTAAGGCAGATGCTCTCCCAGCTGAGCTAAGATCCCATATTAACGACCCAGAAGGGACTCGAACCCTCGACCTTCGCCGTGACAGGGCGACGCTCTAACCAACTGAGCCACTGGGCCATATATCAATTATTAGTTTTACCACAAGGAAAAGTGGACCCTCAGGGACTCGAACCCTGGACCGATCGGTTATGAGCCGATTGCTCTAACCAACTGAGCTAAAGGTCCATTAAACGAGTCTCAAAACCCGTAATATTCGCTTTTCAGCAAATAGAGCCGATAGGGGGACTCGAACCCTCAACCTGCTGATTACAAATCAGCTGCTCTGCCAATTGAGCCATATCGGCGCACACTATCATAATGTACATGATGTAACATTATTAAAACTCCCCGAGTAGGGCTCGAACCTACAACAACTCGGTTAACAGCCGAGTGCTCTACCATTGAGCTATCGAGGATTAG
>JAIECC010000169.1:8484-10378 GCA_029068665.1 Lachnospiraceae bacterium | reverse complement strand
TTTTTTTTCCACCAAAAGACTGCATCCGCCTATTCTTGCTGTGTCGTGGGCTGGGCTTTTTGTTAAATTTACAACTATAAGGCATATACGAAGCTCTGTGTTATGCGGAAGGGGATATAGTTATGAGGGAAAAGAAAAAGCTGATTCAGATAGCGGAATATGCATTTATTGTATTGATTGTCCTGTTTTTTATGTATCGGATTTTAGGTCTGGGAGGAGTTCGTCTGGCAGACTATCCTATTTTCTATGAGAGCGGAGATTCCTTGACAGGACTGGTAACTGTAAAATCCATGGCGGATAACGGCTGGATTTATGAAAACCCTTTTTTGGGTGCTCCTTATGGAACCAACAGTTATGATGCAACAACCATGGATATTTTCTTAAATGCTATGGAACAGGTTCTTGTATGGCTGACCGGGAATTGGATTCTGGCATACAATTTATTTTATCTTAGTGGATACCTGTTGGCTGCCCTTACAGCATATTATGCCTTGAAGCAATTGAAAATACCTGTCCTGATTGCTCTTCCGACTTCTGTATTGTATACGTTTCTGCCCTATCATCAACAGCGTGGAACCGGACACTTGTTTTTGGGAATGTATTTCATGGTGCCAATCATGGTGCTGTACCTGTATCGGCTTATGAATGGGGAATTGATTTTTCATAAAGGAGATAAGGGATGGCTTACCCCTTCGAATGTGCTGCGTTTGATTGCATTAATGATCATGGCACTTACCGGGATTTATTATGCCTTTTTTACCTGTTTCTTTTTGTGTGTAGTTATTCTCTATTGCATATTGAACAAGGAGGATTTGAAACGGGTCAAACAGGCATTTATAAGTATTGTTATTATTGTTGGCACACTATTGGTTTCCGCCCTTCCCAATTTTATTTACTGGATGAACCATGGAAAGCCGGATGCGATTTGAAAGGGAGGAGAAGGAGCGGAACTATATGCATTAAAAATCATTCAGCTATTGCTTCCGCGGCAGGGGCATCGTAGAGAGATTTTGATGCGGTTACGAAATTTATATGATAGTGCCTATCCATTGGTAAATGAAAATGGAATGTCTTCCTTAGGGATGTTTATGGCAGCAGGCTTTGTGATTTTGTGTTTGGTTTTGTTTATGAGAAAACGGGCATCTAAGCAGTCGAATCTTCAAACCGGTTCTATCTTGAATCTGGCTGCAATTCTTTTTGGAACAGTAGGTGGTTATGCAGTGGCTCTGTCTTTTTTTACAGGTGCTATCCGTTGCTATAATCGATTATCCATCTTTATTGCTATGTTTTCCTTAATTGCCATAGATTGTGTTCTTCAATTGGTATATGAGAAATGGTTTCAAAAGAGATGGCTTCGGATTGCTTTTGGTGCAGGAATGTTTTGTGTGATGCTGTGTGGCATTTATGATCAGACTGTTCCAACGAATCCGGCTGTTTATGCAGACTTTAATCGTAACTTTGATGCAGATGCCGCTTTTGTACAGGCAATTGAAGCAGCGGAGGAAGAACAGGCAATGATATATCAGATGCCATATATGCGTTATCCGGAAAACGGAGGCATTCATGAGATGTTGGATTATGCACATATGGTTGGATATCTCCATTCGGATACTTTGCACTGGTCCTATGGTGCTTCTGTTGGAAGGGAAGGGGACCAGTGGATGAGTGCAGTAAATGAACTGCCGTTGCAGGACCAGATTACTGCGATTCAAGAAGCCGGCTTTGCCGGTATCTATATTGACTGGGATGCATATCTGGAGGATGAACGTATTGCAATGGAAGCTATTTTATCGGATTATGTGAATGCAAATCCAATTGTAAATGTGGACGGAACAAAGGCATATTATAGTTTTGACAAAAAATAACAATTTAGACAAAGTTTTTCATATTGATT
>JAIECC010000169.1:0-8474 GCA_029068665.1 Lachnospiraceae bacterium | reverse complement strand
AATGAGTCATCATCGTTTAGTTGCCTGTTTTCTGACTGCTGCCTTGTTAGTTGCAACCACCGGAAGGTGAAATGTAACAGCACAGGAGCTGTTGAGTGACGCAGGAGTGCTGGCACAGTCAGAGACAGTGGAGGAATTGTTGGATCAGGACCAGGAGCCGGATGAAGCAGCGGCAAAGCAGGTAAAGGCAATTCTGTATGGCTGTACGGAATACGGGCTTCGGGTAGAACCCAATGCTATTGATGAACTGATAACTCTTTATTCCGGACATCAGATGGCTGTAAAGACCCTTGTAGCTGCAGAAGATGGAAGCTATTGGTATGAGGTAGAAGTAAGTGTATCCGGAATTTCTTATTGTGGATATGTTCCTGCAGAATATGTATTATGCAATGCAGTGGATAATCTGGACACCATAGGATATGAGAATCGCGGAGGGGTTCCTTTTTCCTTAATGGCAGAGGATGGAGAATATTCTGAAGAACCGGTAGAAAATGGAGCACTGGAAGAACAGCCGGAGCTGGTTATGGAGCTTGACAGTGTTGCCCGGCTGGCAGCAGATGATTTTGAAGCATCTATTGCAGGCTTTCCGGAAAGCTATAAGGCTAGTCTGCGGACTTTACATGCAGCACATCCTAACTGGGTCTTTGTTCCGCAGATTACCAATATTGACTGGAATACCTTTATTGAAGCAGAGATGTCACCGGAGCGGAGTCTGGTGCCGAGAAGTATGGATGATGCTTACAAGGGAAAACAACCTTGGGCGTATCAGAATGGTGATTATGTAGGATTAAGCGGATACAATTGGGTACAGGCTTCTCAGGAGGCAGTAGAGTTTTATGCAGATCCAAGAAACGGATTAACGGAGGACCGGATATTTCAGTTTGAATTACTGACTCATAATGAGACTTATCAGACAGAAGCCGGTGTGGAGGCCATAATTAACGGAACCTTTATGTCTCATGCCATAATGGCAGATGATGTTGTTACCTATGCACAGGCCTTTTGCCTGGCCGGCAGACAGGCAAATGTCAGTCCATATATGCTGGCTGCCAGAGTACGCCAGGAGCAGGGGGCAGGAACCTCTCCGTTGATTTCCGGTCTCTATCCGGGATATGAAAATCTGTATAATTTCTTTAATATTGGCGCTTATGGCAGTACAGAAACAGAGATTTGGGTAAACGGACTGAACCGTGCCAGAGAGAATGGCTGGACTTCCCGCTATAACAGTATTGCAGGAGGTGCCAGTGTATTAAGTGGAAACTATATTTCAAAGGGACAGGATACCTTATATTTACAGAAATTTGATGTGGATGATTCCTATTATGGTCTGTTTTCTCATCAGTACATGCAGAATATCTTAGGAGCTTATAACGAAGGAAATACGGCATACAGGGCGTATTCCAATATTGGCATTCTGGATAACTCCTTTGTGTTCAAGATACCGGTGTATCGGAATATGCCTATAAATGCTGTGCCTCAGCCGGGAGTTTCTAAGTATAATGAAGCAGAAATCAAGGCGTTTATCAACCGGTTATATCAGAATATTCTGACACGGGAAGCAGATGAAAGCGGATTGTATTTCTGGTATAATCGCTTGACGGTTGATGGTGCAACTGCAGCAGCCGTTACTGCTAACTTTGTATTCAGCCAGGAATTTGAAAATCAGAATGTATCAGATGATGTATTTGTAGAGCGTATGTATCTGACTATGATGAACCGCAGTTCCGATGCATCAGGAAAGGCTTATTGGCTGGATGTATTGAATTCCGGTTTTTCCAGACGGTATGTACTGGCAAAGTTTGTTTCTTCTCAGGAATTTACAAATGTCTGCAATTCTTATGGAGTGGTTAAGGGTGCAGTGGACTTAAGAGAAGCAAGAGATAAGTATCCGGGCATCACAGGTTTTGTTACCAGGTTGTATCAGACAGCCCTGCATCGGAGACCGGAGGTAGATGGTCTGAATTATTGGGTGCAATGTATTGGAACAAAGCAGAAGACTCCATACTTTGCCGCAGAGCAGATTGTTCGTTCACAGGAATTTAGAAATTATAATTATTCCAATGATGAATATGTGACGATTTTGTATCGGGTGTTTTTTGACCGGGAACCGGATGGGGCAGGAAAGCAATACTGGCTGAACCGTATGTCTGCCGGCACCAGCCGAGAGGAAGTTTTAAGATATTTTGCTTACTCTGAAGAATTTAAGGCTATTGCAACCAGCTATGGCCTGTAGTAATGAAGGGAAGGAACGGGGATTCGGTAAAGGGATATATGGAAAACATAAAAGAAAAAAATAAAATATATGCTCTTATATCGTCAGAACAGTTCAGGAATATTGCAATTTTTATTGCAATATTCCTGTTTTATGTGTTTTATTTTGGATTGATTTGTAACAGCGGTTTGTCTGCTGATGATATGTGGAACAGTAATATTCAGGCCGCCCCGTATTTAAATGGACCATCTGCCTGGGAGGTAATGTGGAATCAGATGATAACCTGGTTGAAATTAGGGCGGGTATTCCCGTTTTCCAATTATGCGGCTGTGTTATTTACATTCATTCCATCTGTGCCGGTATATAAAGCATGTATTGTCGGAACGATAGTTATAAATGCTTTGATTTGTGGTGAATGTGTAAAGGCAGTTTCAAAATCAGAGTCAGTACGGCTTGTATTTCTTCTGGTATTTCCGCTCTTTCTACAATTGACACCGGAATTTGACAGTGGATTATATTGTTATCATATGCTGATTCAGATGGTAGTATTGTGGTGCTTTTTGTCTCTTTGGTGTATTTTGCGTTATGTAGAGTGTGGCAAGAAGCGATATGCAGCAGGCAGTGCTGTTTTCCTCTTTCTGGCACTTGGAACCTATGAGGTGGCATTTGTTTTCTTGTTTGCATTGCTATGGGTGGTATGGGCCATGCAGAAAAACTGGAAGTCTGTCATTACAATCTGTCTGCCGGATCTGATTGTATTCCTATGTATGGGACTGGTGAATCTGGGGGCAAGATTGTTTTTGCAGGAAGGTACATATCAGGGGATTTCTGTCAGTTTTTCTATGAAAGCGGTTTTGATTACCTTTTTGAAACAATGCGCTACCTGCTTTCCGGTAGGACGCTACATTTGTTCCGGTTTAAAATACTGTGATCCATATACGGATGTATATCCATATTCTTTATCCGGGATTCTTTTCTGGATCAGAATGGGGGATATCCTTGCTGTGCTGCTTTTTCTTGGAATTTTTATTACTGCAGGCTCCTTGACTGTGAAGGCAGGGACGTGGAGCAGAAAGAAGAGTAATACCAGACAGGAGGGAACGAAAGCAGTTTTACGGAATTCATCGGGACTAAAACCGGAATATACTTTGATTGGATTGGGACTGATCGTATTTCTATTTCCGGGAATGCTGATTGCAGTGTCAGCAAAATACCAGCAGATTCTGGGCTGGTGCAGCGGTCATCTTCCGGCTTATATGCAGAGCGTGGGACTGGCAATAGCAGTTACGGGATTTTATACCCTGATTATGAAAGGAATTTGGAAGCAGTTGGCAAAACAGGTGCTTTCTTGGGGATGTGTTTGTGCTGCTGTTATAGTTATTCTTTTGAATCTGGTAAGTGGACGGGCCGGTGTGGAATATATGAACCGTTTTCGGAAGTATCCACAGGAGAATATTACGGTTGCTGCCAAAGCCGGGTTTTTTGATGATATTGCAGAGGATGGTACAAAGATTTTATTTGGTACTACAGCATATATTTATGACCAGAGCTGTACCGGAGAGTTTTATAGTAAGCTGACAGATTCCCATATCTATGCAATTACCCGAAATGAGCTGGTAAATCAATGTGTGGAGGAATATGGCATTTTAGATGTATATGAGGTTTGTGAGTGGCAGGAGCAGGAGTATTACGGAGTCTTTAATATGGCAGAGCAGGATTCCGGTGCGTTGATTATGGGAAAATGTGTTCAGTTAGAATTAAATGAAGCAGGAACGGATTTCCAGCATGTATGGATACAAGACCCTAAGGTATTCATACGGGGAGAAGCTGCTGCAGCCATTCCGGAGAACTGGGAGGTAATAGTGCAGGATAAAGAGTATGGTATTTATCGCTTGGAAGGCGTGTACGATGTTATGCAGGAGACAGAATACTACAAGAATGAAGCCGGGACAGGTGTTTTATATCGAGAGTAAAAAAAATTAAATCTTAAGAATATCTTTAGATATTGCAGAAATGAGAAATCTCGGTTTACAGGAAATTCCAGATAGTGTAAAATGTTCAATAAGTGTGGGTAGGCATTTGAAATAAGTTGTCAACAATATAAATATACTGAAAAGCAGGAGGAAACAATATGAAGGTTGTATTACTTGCCGGAGGATTTGGCACCCGGATCAGCGAGGAAAGCTACTTAAAGCCGAAGCCGATGGTAGAGATTGGCGGCAAGCCGATCCTTTGGCATATTATGAAGTATTATTCTTCATTTGGATATAATGAATTTATTATCTGCTGCGGGTATAAGCAGCATGTGATTAAAGAATGGTTTGCGGATTACTATCTTCATACTAGTGATATTACCTTTGACTTTACAAAAAATGGTGCTATGGAGGTTCATAAGTCTTATACCGATCCATGGAAGGTAACGCTGGTAGATACGGGCTTGAATACCATGACCGGCGGAAGAGTAAAGCGGATTCAAAAGTATGTAGGGAATGAACCATTCATGCTGACTTATGGAGACGGCGTGACCAATGTAGATATTGATGCTTTGGTGAAGTTCCATAAAGCCCATGGAAAGATTGCCACCATGACTGCTGTAAATGTAGGACAGCAGTTTGGTGTTCTGGATATTGATGAGACCGGAACCATTCATAAGTTCCGGGAGAAGCAGGACCGGGATGGCAGTGTGATTAATGGTGGTTATATGGTATTGAATCCGGAGGTCTTTGATTATATTGAAGGGGACAGTACAGTATTTGAAAAAGCACCTTTGGAAAAACTGGCAGCAGCAGGACAGTTGAAGGCATATTCCCATAATGGCTTCTGGAAGTGTATGGACACTACAAGAGATAAAAACCAGTTGGAAGAAATGCTGGAGCAGGATTCTGCACCTTGGAAGGTCTGGGAGGATTAAGAAACATGGATATGAGCTTTTACAAAGGAAAACGAGTATTATTAACCGGTCATACGGGTTTTAAGGGTTCCTGGATGAGCCGGGTATTAGTGAATGCAGGAGCAGTTCTCACCGGTTATTCCTTAGAACCGCCTACCAGTCCAGATCTGTTTTCCATGTGTGATGTGGAAGATAAGATGGATTCCGTTATCGGAGATATTCGGGATTTAGAGAAGTTAAAGGAAGTATTTACCAAGGCACAGCCGGAAATTGTGATTCACATGGCGGCACAGCCAATTGTCCGGGATTCTTATAAGGACC
This sequence comes from Lachnospiraceae bacterium, assembly GCA_029068665.1. Classification (GTDB taxonomy): domain Bacteria; phylum Bacillota; class Clostridia; order Lachnospirales; family Lachnospiraceae; genus CAG-632. The sequence continues at coordinate 3,051 of JAIECC010000169.1, read as the reverse complement.
CGGTGTATACCTATGAAACCAATGTTATGGGTACGGTCAATGTGCTGGAGTGTATCCGGTTAAACGATTGTGTGAAATCTTTTGTGAATGTAACAACGGATAAGGTGTATAAGAACAATGAATGGGCGTGGGGCTACCGGGAAAATGAACCCCTGGATGGCTACGATCCTTATTCCAACAGCAAGTCCTGCTCAGAGCTGGTGACCCACAGCTATAAAAGTTCCTTCTTTGAGGACGGAAGGGTAGCGATTTCTACGTCCAGAGCCGGTAATGTGATTGGCGGTGGTGATTTTGCCAATGACCGTATTATACCGGACTGTATCCGGGCAGCGGAGAAAAAGGAAGCGATAGTTGTGCGTAATCCTCATTCCACCCGGCCATATCAGCACGTATTGGAGCCGGTAATGGCTTATCTGATGATTGCACAGAAGCAGTATGAGGATGGAAGCTATGCCGACTATTATAATGTAGGTCCGGATGATCTGGATTGTGTTACTACCGGTGATATTGTGGACATGTTCTGTGCAAAATGGGGAGAAGGCATACACTGGATCAATCAGTATGACGGTGGTCCTCATGAAGCCAACTTTTTGAAACTGGATTGTTCTAAATTAAAGACAACCTTCCAGTGGAAACCCCGGTGGAATGTATCGGAGGCATTGGATCAGGTGGTGGAATGGACCAAGGTATACTTTGCAAAGGGTGATATTCCGGCAATTATGGACAAACAGATTGAACGTTATCTGCATGCAGAGAAGGGTTAAATCCGAAGAGGTTGAAGCTGACAAGAGAAGAAATTACATGAAAAAGGAGATTAATGATGTTTGAAAATATGACAGAGGATCAGGCAAAAGAGCAGATTTTAGATATGGTTGCAAATTATTGTGATACCTATCACAATCAAAAGGGACCGTTTCAGGAAGGCGACCGGATTCCTTATGCTTCCCGAGTTTACGGACATGAAGAAATGTGTAATCTGGTAGACAGTGCATTGGAGTTCTGGCTGACATCCGGCCGGTATACAGATGAATTTGAGAAAAAGTTTGCAGAGTATCTGGGAGTGAAGTATTGTTCGTTGGTCAACTCCGGTTCTTCTGCAAACTTAAATGCATTTATGGCGTTGACTTCCCCTTTGTTAGGCGAACGTGCCATTCAGCGGGGAGATGAAGTGATTACCGTTGCTGCCGGATTCCCTACTACGGTTGCTCCGGTGATTCAATATGGTGCTGTACCGGTATTCGTGGATGTTACCATTCCACAATACAATATCGATGTGACAAAGCTGGAAGCGGCTTATTCGGATAAGACAAAGGCAGTTATGATTGCCCATACATTAGGAAATCCGTTTGACCTGAAAGCTGTAAAAGATTTCTGTGACCGGCATAATCTATGGCTGGTGGAGGATAATTGTGATGCATTAGGCTCCAAGTATATCATAGACGGAGAAGAGAAGTTCACCGGAACCATTGGAGATATCGGAACCTCCAGCTTCTATCCGCCGCATCACATGACTATGGGTGAAGGCGGTGCTGTTTATACCAACAATCCATTATTAAATAAGTGTATCCGCTCCTTCCGGGATTGGGGACGGGATTGTGTCTGCCCTTCCGGACGGGATAATCTGTGCGGACACCGGTTTGACAAGCAGTATGGAGAATTACCGTTAGGCTATGACCATAAGTATGTATATTCTCATTTTGGTTATAACCTTAAGGCAACAGATATGCAGGCAGCCATAGGCTGTGCACAGATCGTGAAGTTCCCGGGCTTTGTGGAGCGCCGTTGTCACAATTTTGACCGCTTAAAGGCGGCTTTGGCAGGAACAGAGGATAAATTAATCTTACCGGAACCATGTGAGAATTCCATTCCAAGCTGGTTCGGTTTTCTGATTACCTGCAAGGAAGGTACGGACCGGAATAAAGTAGTGCAGTATGTAGAAAATCATGGGGTGCAGACCCGTATGCTCTTTGCCGGTAATCTGACCAAGCATCCATGCTTTGATACCATGCGTGCAACCGGAGAAGGCTACCGGGTAGTAGGTGAACTGACCAATACGGACCGGATCATGAATGAAACCTTCTGGGTAGGTGTATATCCCGGCATGACCGATGAGATGATTGACTATATGGCGAAGACGATTCGGGAAGCCATTCAGTAAAGAAAATCATCAGATAAAGGAAGCAAAGGTTAGGGAAAATGAGTGTCATAGAGGAAGAACAAGAACAAATGGAACAAACAAACAGTGAGCAGCAGAAAAATGCCAAAACAAAGGGGCTGGCAGCCTTATGGCAGTTTATTAAATTTGGTTTGGTAGGCGTATCGAATACCGTGGTGTCCTATGTCACATATTCCATTTGTTATTATGCATTTCATACCAATGAGCATGTTGGAAATATTGCCGGATTTATTATCAGTGTCCTAAATGCTTACATCTGGCAGAGTAAGTTCGTATTTAAGGAATCAGAGGGAGGAGAGCACCGGGTATGGTGGCAGGTGTTGATTAAAACCTATATATCCTATGCTTTTTCCGGTTTATTCCTGACGGAGGTCCTGTTGGTGCTGTGGCTGAATGTACTGCATATCGAACAGTATCTGGGGCCGATAGTAGAATGGGTTGCCGGATTTGGACTTTCCATGACAGCAAAGGATGCAGCGGTTTCCCTGGCTCCATTTTTGAATATGGTGGTAACCATACCGATTAATTTCTGTATTAATAAATTCTGGGCATATCGGCAGAAGAATAAGAAAAGCGAGGTGGCGTGAAGATGGGCGAAATTAAATTATTGGATTGTACCCTGCGGGATGGCGGGTATGTAAATGACTGGGAATTCGGACATAACAATCTGGTCAGCATCTTTGAACGGATTGTGGGAGCCGGTGTAGATATAATTGAAGTTGGTTTTTTAGATGAGCGTCGGCCTTTTGATATCAACCGGAGCATTATGCCGGATTCTGCTGATGTGGAAAAAATCTATGGCAGTCTGGACCGAAAGCAGGCGTTGGTAGTGGGAATGATTGATTACGTTACCTTTGGTATTGAGCATATTCAGC
>JAIECC010000168.1 GCA_029068665.1 Lachnospiraceae bacterium | reverse complement strand
ACAATTTTCAATCACCTCTAATGATTTTTTTGTAAACTTTTCAGCATCCATAACTCATACCTCCTGTTCTATAGCCGTCAGGATACCCTATCCTATGTTCTATTTCGAATATAACACTGTTCCTCTTATCTGTCAATACATTTTTAGCACTCGACATCAGAGAGTGCTAATAGTTTAAAAATCTGTCAGCAATACATAATAAAAAACGATTCTTCAAAAATGAGATTACAAATCTCTGACTTTCGAAGAATCGTTCTAAATCCATAACATTTGATATATAGAATTATTGTTTCATTAATAATAAGTTACTTCCCAATCACCAAATAAAATCAGTATCAGCCAGAACAAGATGCCAAGCGCTCCCATAACAAGACCTATAATATTCAAGACCTTTCCAACCTTTCCGATGCCCGGCATTTCTGTTGTCTCCCGCTTTACCTGACTGCATACCACAAGTCCAATAATCCCACAAATCAAGCTTATGATTCCGGTACAGCCGAACAAAATAGAACCAATACCCAGAATCAAACCTGCAACTGCCTTTCCCTGTGCCTGCTGTGGCGACTTACTCTGATCAACGTACACCGGTCCTTCACTGTAAGGAGATCCTGGTTGTCCCGGTATGTTTTGATTCATATTGTTATAATTATTATCCATACTTTTTTCCTCCATCCTTTTTGATGGAGCAAGTGTAACAACTCTTCTCCTCAATGTAAAGCAAGTTTCGGTTTATCTTTGTCAACTATAGGTTGCTAATATTTTTCATTCCTATACAAAGCGGTTTAATTCTTGATTGTATTCATATCCCACTGCTTTCAGCTTCTCTTTAATCCAAACTTCATCTGCCTCCAAATCTTCACACATTGCCTGTAAATCCACATAAGAATCCCGAAGCTTGGTATTCACCACACTAAGCAGCATCATCGGGTCACCCGGTAATTGTTCAAATGCCATCTGATTTACCTCTCCCTCTGTTTTCTACCGTTCATCCATCGGTATGTAGTTTTTGGATTTTGCCACACATTTGTAGGCAGGACGAATGATTTTTCCTTGATTGATCAATTCCTCCATCCGGTGAGCACTCCAGCCTGCCATTCTGGCAATTGCAAAAATCGGAGTATACAGCTCTGTCGGGAGGTCCAGCATACTATATACAAAGCCGCTATAAAAGTCAACGTTGGCACTGACCCCTTTATAAATCTTCCGTTCTTCTGCTATGACCTCCTGTGCCAGTCTTGCCACCATGGTATATAGCTCATACTCTTCCGTCCGATTCTTCTCTATCGAAAGCTTTTCCACAAACTGACGGAAAATGTTGGCTCTTGGATCTGAAATAGAATAGACAGCATGACCCATTCCATAAATCAGTCCCTGACGGTCAAAGGCTTTTTTATTTAATAAATCCCTTAAGTATTGACGAACTTCATCCTCATCTTTCCAGTCCTTAATCGTTTGCTTTAAGTCTTCAAACATTTTTACTACTTTTATATTGGCACCTCCATGCTTCGGTCCCTTCAGAGAACCTAAGGATGCCGCTATACAGGAATAGGTATCTGTACCGGAGGAAGTTACAACATGTGTCGTAAAGGTAGAATTATTACCGCCGCCATGCTCTGCATGCAGTACCAGCGCCAGATCTAGAATTCTTGCTTCCAACTCCGTATACTGGCAGTCCTCCCGCAGCAGGTATAAGATATTCTCTGCTGTGGAAAGCTCCGGCTGGGGCAGATGGATAAACAAGCTCTGTCCTTCATGATAATGCATATATGCCTGATAACCATACACGGATATCAGCGGCACCAGCGCTGTTAACTGCAGACACTGCCGCAATACATTCGGCAAAGAGGTGTCATCTGCCTTATCATCATAAGCATATAGTGTCAGTACACTTCTGGCCAATGTGTTCATCATATCCCGGCTTGGTGCTTTCATAATAATATCCCGGACGAAGGTCGTCGGCAGAGAGCGATAATCTGCCAAAATAGCTGTCAACTGTTCTAATTGTGCCTGATTCGGTAATTGTCCGAATAGTAACAGATATAATGTCTCCTCATATCCAAACCGCTTCTCTTGAATGAATCCATTCACAATATCTTCAATATCGACTCCCTGATAATACAATTTACCTTCACAGGGAACCATCTCACAATCCACCATACTATAGGATTGTATCTTTGAAACCTCTGTTAATCCGGTCAGAACCCCTTTTCCATTAATATCACGGAGTCCCCTTTTTACTTCATATTTTACATACAATTCCGGATCAATTGCTCCATTTTGTCTGCAAAGCTCCGAAAACTCCACTAGTTCTTTTGTAATCTCCGAAAAATTCCCCTGCATGCTATCACTCCTTTATTTTCCTATCTTCCACTTTTATCACAAAAAATAGTATAG
>JAIECC010000167.1 GCA_029068665.1 Lachnospiraceae bacterium | reverse complement strand
ATACAAAGGTAGTATTTAATCAGACCGGTCTGGGAACCAGAGTGGATGAGACCAGAACTACAAGAGATCATTTTTTGGATCGGAAATACCGACTGCAAAACAGCAGACAGTATTATTATCAGGCGAAATCTGAAGTAATCCAAGAGGTTCAGGAATATTTTGGTGAAACAGAAGGCAGTACCTTCCAAGATTATATGGAAAAACTGTGGAATTCTATTCAGGAGGTTCAAAAAGAACCAAACAGTTTTGTAAAGCGAACATCCATGGTGGCGACAGCATCTGCATTTATCGATCGTGCAAATGAGATATATGGACAATTAACAGACTATCAAAGAAATTTGAATGATAAGATTCGGAGCCAGGTAGAGACAATCAACGAACTTGCAGGAGAGATTTACGAGATGAATCAGATGATTCTGAAATGTGAAGCCGGCAATATAGAATCTGCGAATGATTATAAAGATGCAAGGAATCTGGCATTAGATAAATTATCTCAATATATTTCCATAGAAGTTAGAGAACAGGCAAATGGAACAGTGGATGTATATGCAGAGAGTCATCTGTTGGTAACAGAGGACAGAAGCTTTGATATAGCAACCAAGCCGGTGGCAGCCGGTTCTGACTTGCTGACAGTTTACTGGCAGTTTGATGAGACATCGGTTTTCAACTTAGAACGGGTTACGGTAGAGGGTGATAATTCTGACACCGGTACTTTGAAAGGAATGTTATCTGCAAGGGGAGATTTCCGCCCGAATTATACAGATATTCCTCTCCGGGAGAATTTTAACTCGGAGGCTGATTATCAGAAGGCATTATTTACGTATAATACCACGTTGAATAATCGGGATGTTGCGAATCTGATTTCGCAGTTTGATCAGTTGATTCATGGTATGGTGACAAAGATTAATGATGTTCTTTGCCCGAACACCACCGTAACGGATGTGAATGGTCAGACCTATACGGTATTAGATACTGAGAAAGCCGGTAAGGGCTTTGGCGAAGGAAATGAAATGCAGGGAACGGAGCTGTTTGTACGCAGGCAGTGCGACCGATATCAGGAGCAGACTCTTACGGTGCTGGATGAAAACGGCAATCCGGAAACAAAGACATTTCAGGTTTATGTGGAAGAAGATCCGGATGATTTTTATTCCTTATATACATTAGGACGGGTTTCTGTAAACGATGCTCTTGTAAAAAATCCCGCATTGCTTCCGCTGACAAAGATAAACGGAGAAGAATATCAGAATGTTGCAAATGAACTTCTGGAATTATGGAATAGTGATTTTGCGACTCTTGACCCGAATACTCTGGTCATGAATAATTTTAATAATTATTATGCGGCAATGGTTTTGGATTATGCAAATAACGGTTATACCTATCAGGGAATTGCAGAAAAACAAGCTGCAATGGTGAATGAAGTAGAAAACCAGAGGCAGCAGATGATTGGTGTATCTTCTGATGATGAATTAACCAACCTGATTAAGTATCAGCATGCTTATAATGCATCATCCAGATATATTACAGTAGTTTCTGAGATGATTGAACATATTATTGAACGGTTAGGCAGATAGACGAAATAAAGAAAAGGATGTGAAAAAATGCCAGCAACATTTTTAGGTTTGAACACAGCAAGATCAGGCTTGGATTTTTATCAGGCTTCATTGAATACAACAGCTCATAATATTTCTAATGCAGAGGTAGAGGGGTATTCCAGACAACGGGTTATTGGAAAAGCATCTCGCGCAGTGCGGCTGCATCAGTCTGCTGGTATGCAGGGTACCGGTGTTACCATAACCGATGTCATTCGGATTCGAAATCCTTACTATGATGTAAAATACTGGAACGGCAGCAGTCTTCACGGGGAGTATGCAGCAAAATATGATTATACTTATGAGATGGAGACCTATTTTAATGAGATGAATTCTCCTACAGGCTATACGGCCTTGCTGACAAATCTTCAGAATTCCATGAAAGATCTTTCGGATGACCCTTCCAGTGCCACTACCAGAGTACAGTATGTCAACGATTTTAAGAGTTATACAGAGTTGTTTAATGAATTGGCAAATGATTTGCAGATTACCCAGCGGAGTCTGAACGATGAAATTGTTGTCCGGGTAGAGGAAATCAACACGGTTGCCAAGCAGTTGTTTTCTTTAAATGATCAGATTACTAACTTAGAGCTTCGGGGTGGTAATGCCAATGATTTAAGAGATGAACGTTTGGTATTGATTGATCAGTTGTCTGCGATTGTGAATGTGACAACTCAGGAAGTGCCGATTGTAGCACAGGACGGACATGATTCCGGTGCAACCCGTTTTATCGTGAAAATAAACAATCAGCTGCTGGTAGATGATTTGCAGTGCAAACAGTTAATGGCTGTGCCAAGAGA
>JAIECC010000166.1 GCA_029068665.1 Lachnospiraceae bacterium | reverse complement strand
AGACATATGTGGAAGTATATAATTATATATATGGTTTGTCTGAAAAGAATCAGGTGATTATTGTTGATAATACACCACCGCAAACGGATATGCAAAAAAAAGAGTATGTATTTAGACGGGTAGAAAAACATAATGAAAAATTAAAAGGGTTTATTGACGAGTCTAAAAATGAAATGCAGGCATAGTGCATTCAGTGATTAGGTGCTAAATTTCTTTGAATAATATGTTTGATTGAAAAATGTTAATGATAGTTCATTTTTACAATAGGAGGCTCCCCATGCAACTCCCCTACTCCCCACAGCTGCACATAGAATACCTCGGTCGTCTCTTTGACAACACCAGTGAATGCTACAAGCTTTTCTGGTTTCAGGCGATTCTCACCAAGCTGGACACCGGCAGGGATACCTTTACCTATGAAGAACTGGTTGACGAGATGATAGCGGATGCCTGGTACATGGTGACGGAGTACCACCTGAATCTTGGTCCCAAGGACAATCTGGAAGCGGTAGTAAAGCACATTTCCCAGACCGCCCGATTCAAGCCTTCAGAGAAGAAGCCGATTATCATTGAATACCTTCGTTCTTGTACGGATAAGGAAGTATTACGCTTGAAGAAGATTCTGATTCGGAATGTACCTTATCGTTTACAGGCACCCTTCATACCGGAGTTCAAAGGAAAAGCGTGGGACATTGGCGAGCGGAAGCTGCCGGAAGCAATGAATGAGCAGAAGCGGCTCATGTATTATTTTTCGGCATTCAAGGGTCTGGCAACTGAGATACAGTTACAGCCGGACTGGCTGGATTATTTACATAGAAATAAGGAAATCATCAAGGGCTGGATTCAATACAACATGATAACCTACTTACAGAAGCGGAATCCAAGTGTACCGGGCATTTCGGACAAGCTATTCCCACCTCAGGAGCGAAAGCTGGATAAGGTGCTTAAGTATTGGCGAGTGTTGATAGAAATACAGCCGATTCGGGAGATATATCACCATGAGGAAATAACCACCTCGAATATTTCCATAGACCATTTTGTGCCATGGTCTTATGTGGCGCATGATGAGTTCTGGAATCTGCACCCTACCACCAAGAGCATCAACAGCAGCAAGAGCAATCATTTGCCGGATTGGGAGTTGTACTTTCCACTGCTGGCAGAGCAGGAATACCGTTCTTATCAGATGCTTTGGCAGTATGAAAAGCTTAAGAAGGAATTTAAAAGCTGTGCCAAAGACCATTTGAACAATTCTGATATTGCCTACCGTCTGTACCGGGAAAATCAGTCCATGGAAGGATTTAAGGAGCAATTAAAAGAAATCCTCTCCCCTGTCTACGAATCCGCCCGCAACAGTGGCTTTGGAAATTGGGTATACAAAGATGAATCAGACCATAGCATATTACAATAAAAACGCACAAGCATTTTGCGACCACACCTTCCATGCGGATATGAGTATCTGCCGGAATCGATTCCTGAGCCTTCTGCCGAAGGACAAGGATACGAATATTACGATTCTGGATGCCGGCTGTGGAAGCGGGAGAGACAGCCTCTGCTTTATGGAGCAGGGGTTTTTTGTAGAGGCTTTCGATGCCTCAGAAGCGATATGCAGGATTGCAGAGCAGAACCTGGGACAGAAGGTAGCCTGCATGAGCTTTGAAGATATTTCCTATGCAGAACACTTCGATGGAATCTGGGCATGTGCCTCTCTGCTACATGTCAGCAGAAGGGAGCTGCCATCAGTCATGCACCGCCTATATCAGGCATTAAAACCACAGGGAATCTTATACGCCTCATTCAAATATGGTGACGGGGAGGTTGTCAGAGGGGAAAGACAGTTCTGCGACTTTCAGGAAAAAAGTGGAAGGGAATTATTTGAATCCGCAGGCTTTACGGTGCTGGAATGCTTTGTTACCACTGATGTACGGCCGGATCACGATACTGAAAAGTGGATTAATGTTATGGGAAAGAAATAAAT
>JAIECC010000165.1 GCA_029068665.1 Lachnospiraceae bacterium | reverse complement strand
AGACGAAGGTGGTAGCAATTTTTTCCATTGTTACCACAGTATTGTGTCTCATTGGTCTGCTGGCAATCTAGAAATGAATGAAGCAAAATAAATCGCAGACAAAGGTCTGTGTGGAGGTAGAACATGGAGTTTAACAAAAGAGTAGTGGTTGCCGGAGCCGGAAAAAGCGGAATCAGTGCGGCAAAGCTATTGCTGGAGCATGGTGCGGAAGTCATTGTGTTTGATCAAAATGATCAGCTTGACAAGCTGGAGGTTTTATACAAATTAAATGATTATGAAAGAGCCGGTGTTGTCATCGGTACTTTGGAGGAGGCACTGCTGGATACGGTAGAGCTTATGGTAATCAGTCCCGGTATTTCCGTAGAGACGCCATTTGTGAAAGAGTTTCAGAAACGAAATATTCCAGTCTGGAGTGAAATCGAACTGGCTTATCATCTGGCAAAGGGCAGGATTGCCGCTATTACCGGAACCAATGGAAAGACAACAACCACTGCACTGGTAGGTGCAATCTGCAGTACATATAATCCGGATACCTTTACGGTAGGAAATATCGGGATTCCCTTTACAGAAATTGCCGGAAACACTACGGACCGCAGCATGATCGTGGCGGAAATCAGCAGCTTTCAGTTGGAAACGGTATTGGACTTTCATCCAAAGGTCAGTGCAGTCTTAAATGTAACACCGGATCATCTGGACCGGCATCATACCTTTGAATGCTATCGGGAAACCAAGCAGAAGATTGCCATGAACCAGACAAAAGATGAGATCTGTGTATTAAATTATGATGATGAACAGACCAGAAGCATGGAGGCTTCCATACCGGCAAAGACAGTATATTTCAGTCGTTTGTCAGATTTGGAAGAAGGGGTGTGCTTAAAGGGCAGCCAGATTGTGATCCGGACGGACAATAATGAAATTCCGGTTCTTTCCGTGGAGGAAATGAAGCTTCTGGGCAATCACAATATAGAGAACTACATGGCAGCGATTGCCATTGCTTATTATATGGAAGTGCCGGTGGAGCAGATCCGCAAGGCATGTATGGAATTCAAGGGTGTGGAACACCGGATTGAATTCGTAAAGGAAGTAAAGGGTGTGAATTATTATAATGATTCCAAAGGTACGAATCCGGATGCTGCCATCAAAGGTATTCAGGCAATGAACCGGCCTACGATTTTGATTGGCGGCGGATATGATAAAGGAGTACCCTTTGATGACTGGATCGAACACTTTGATCATAAGGTCCGTTACCTTCTCCTCATCGGACAGACCGCAGAGAAGATAGCAGAAACGGCAAAAAAGCATGGATTTGATGCTGTTATCTTGGAGCCGGATTTAGAAGCGGCTGTTAAAAAAAGCTATGAACTGGCAGAGGAAGGCGATGCAGTATTATTATCTCCTGCCTGCGCAAGCTGGGGACAGTTTGACAACTATGAGCAGAGAGGGGATTTATTCAAGACGTATGTACAGGAACTTCCGGAATAAGTTAGAATAAATAACCCGAAAAGGCAGAAGTGGAAGGAGCAGCATTGATGAAAGAAGCCCAACAGGACAATCAGAATCCGTCCAGAGGTCGGCGGGTCCGTTTTTGGAATCCAGGTGAGTATTTTGATTATTCACTTTTATTCATTGTACTTTTTTTGGTCGGCTTTGGTCTGATTATGGTATATAGTACCAGCTCTTATACCGCATCGCTGGATTATGGCGACGCAGCGTTCTTTTTTAAGCGCCAGGCAGCCTTTTCCGTTCTGGGCATTGTTACCATGCTGATTATTTCCAAGGTGGATTATCATATTTTGAAAAAACTAACCCTCCTTGCCTTTGTAGGAATTGCAATTCTGACCCTGGCCGTGTTGGTCATTGGAAGTGCCGGTGGTGCCGGCGGCGGTTCTACCCGGTGGCTGGTAATCGGTCCTTTGCGGTTTCAGCCTTCCGAGCTTGCAAAGATGGCAATTATTATGTATGTAGCCTTTGCCACTACGAACCAGGTATGGAAGCTGAATGACTGGAAGGTTCTGGTAAAAATCATGATACCGCCTGTTATCCTTACGGGCTTTATTGCTATTGAGAATTTAAGTACTGCCATTATATGTGGTGTTATCATTGTGGCAATTTTGTTTGTGGCCAGTCCGAAATATTCCCATTTTATCATTGTGGGAATCATAGGCTGCGTCGGTGTTGCATTATTCATTCTTGTGGTGGGGTATCGTGGTGACCGGATTGATGCCTGGCTGAATGTAGAAACCCATCCCAAGGGATATCAGACCCTGCAGGCGCTATACGCCATCGGCTCCGGCGGTGTATGGGGAAAAGGACTGGGACAGAGTATTCAGAAAATGGACTTTATTCCAGAGGCGCATAATGATATGATCTTTTCGGTTATTTGTGAAGAACTGGGGATTGTAGGTGGTGTCTGTCTGATTCTGTTGTTTATTATACTGATCTGGCGGTTGATGCTGATTGTAATGAATGCCAGAGATTTGTATGGTTCCCTTCTGGTCGTGGGTGTATTGGCCCATGTATCAGTACAGGTTTTAATTAATATTGCAGTAGTAACGAATACCATTCCGAATACGGGAATTCCCCTTCCCTTTATCAGCTATGGTGGTACATCTTTGGTCTTCCTGCTGGTAGAGATGGGAATTGTGTTATCCGTTGCCAGACAGATTAAGATTCGAAAGTAAAGGATGGATAAGGTGATGTTGTGAGCAGAGAAGAAAAAACAGAACAGAGTTCTGTAAGAAAACGGAACAAAGGCTGGATGATTCCTGTCATCTTTGGGATTTTACTGACCGGAGGAATCCTGGTGGCCACACAATTTAAGATTGAAAGCATTCAAGTGACCGGAAATATCCATTATACAGAAGAAGAAATTATTCAGCTGGTAGTCGGAGAAGGCTATGGTCAGAATACATTACTGCTGTATCTGAAGAATAAGCTGCAGCCCATGGAGCCCAGTCCTTTTGTGGAAAAAATAGATGTAGAATATATTTCCAATCATGTTATTACCATTACGGTATATGAAAAAGCCCTGGCAGGCTGTGTGGAATTTATGAATGAATATATGTATTTTGACAAGGATGGAGTGGTGTTGGAAAGTTCCAGCCAGAAAATGCCGGATATTCCCTGTATTACGGGAATCCAGTTTGATACCATGGTCATGTATGAACCGCTTCCGATTGAGGACAAGGACTTCTTTTTTACGGTATTGACGCTGACCCAGTTATTGCAGAAGTATAATCTTCCTGTGGATGATATACGGTTTACATCCCAGAATGAAATTATCTTGTATTATCAGGATATTAAGATACTACTGGGAGATGGCAGCAACGTAGAAGAGCAGATCAGTGAACTTGGAAATATTTTGCAAAGCATTGAGGGAAGAAGCGGTACATTATATATGAAAGATTATACAATTGAGAAAGGAGATGTGGTTTTTCGCGAAAACAATTAAGTTTCAGTTGATATT
>JAIECC010000164.1 GCA_029068665.1 Lachnospiraceae bacterium | reverse complement strand
CCAGTGAACAGGGAGAAGTTCGGTTGTCTTATCCCATCGGAGCGGAAACAGAAGGAGAGGAACGGCAGATTTTCGAGCAGGAGCTGGAGTATTTCAAGGAAATCGGTCAAAAGCCCTTATTTGGTCTGATTGATCCGGTGATGTGGGAGCGGATTAACCGATGGTATCCGGAACGGTTTCATCTGGAATATGAGCGGGATTGGGCGGATTATATTTATAGCAGGGAGAAACTGACCACATTGGCGGGCAAGAAGCTGCATGGCAAACGGAATCATATCAAGCGCTTTATAGATGCTCATCCGGAGTGGAGCTATGAACGTATTACAGAGGAGAATGTAGAGGAATGTGCAGCAATGGCGAAGAACTGGTGCCGTGCCAACTGTATTCAGGAGGATGAGGAAAAGGAAGAAGAATTCCATCTGGTTATCCGGGCATTGCGGAATTTCAAGGCCCTCCATATGACAGGAGGCTTGCTGCGGACCGGAGAAGGAGTAGTTGCCTTTACTCTTGGTTCTCCCGTTTCTGCTGACACCTTTGATGTGAGCTTCGAAAAAGCATACGGGGAGATTCAGGGGGCATATCCCATGATCAATCAGCAGTTTGTAATGCACGAGCTGCAGAATTATACCTATATCAACCGGGAAGAAGATGTAGGGGTGGAAGGCTTGCGGAAAGCGAAATTATCCTATTATCCGGAGATATTGCTGGAGAAAGGGATTCTGCGTGAATTGTACTAATAAAAAGAGAACGACTGTCGCCCATCGTTCTCTTAATTTTCATCTATGAGACAAAGCTATTTTTACTTTCCGTTTGCCTCCTTTTCTAGATTTTCGGATAGATTAGTAAAAACGGAATCATACTCTGTATACTCAGAGTTAAGATTGGCTGCATCAACAGTAGCATTCGTATTTTCAAGTGCAAGTTTGTTTAGAAATATTGTATTATGCATCTGACTATTGCACTCATTTTTAAAAATGTTTTCAGTGGAATATAAGTCTGACTTATCTTTAAAGCAATCCAAGCGATAATAAATATCATAGTCTGAAATATATCCGCACTCAAAAAAATATGAGTCCAAATAGGTGTTAAGTAAAACGCATTTGTCAAGCAAAGCGTTTGTGTCGTCTTTTCGGGGCATATTAAAATTTTTAACAATGACTCGAATCTC
>JAIECC010000163.1 GCA_029068665.1 Lachnospiraceae bacterium | reverse complement strand
CTTTCCCCTCCTCGGCCTTGCTTTCCTCGGTTTTTGCTGCTTCCGGTTCTTTCTCTTCCTCAGTCTTGCTTTCCTCGGTTTTTGCTGCTTCCGGTTCTTTCCCTTCCTCAGTCTTACCTTCTTCTTTCCCCGCTTCGGTGGTTTTCTCTTCCTCAATCCTGCTTTCTTCCGGCTTGTCTTCCGCTTCCGATCCCTTTTCTTCTGTCACAACCTCCTGGTCCGTCGGGACCTCTTCCTGCGCTTTTTCTTTTGATTTGCTCTGTTCCAATTCTTCCTTCATATCCAATTCTCTCTCACTCATATTATAATATCAGGACAAGCCTCTCCAAATCCTGCCCCAAAACCATTATCTATTATAATGAAACCTGAAATAAATGACAACTCCTTTTCTAATGGCAGCCTTCGACAAGTAATCTGCTCATACCTCTCCCTCCGGAGATAAGGTAATCACAAGAAACTCCGGCAGATTATTGACCCGGAACCGAAATGTATGACTTCCTAATCCTCCGCTTAGAAGCATTACACTATTCTTCTCTTCATAACGCCCTCTGTCATACCTTGGAAAAAAATGAAACATGGGAGACAGCATTCCCCCCAGCCATGGCAGCTGGATCAACCCTCCATGTAAATGACCGGACAGCACAAGCTCTGCCCCCCACTCTGCATATTCCGGAAAATAATCCGGATTATGTGCAAGAAGAATATGATATGCCTCCGGCTCCGGTTTTCCTAACAGATCTGATAAGTACGAGGCTTCCATATGACGATGGCGGAATCTTTTATAATATTTAGAATCAATGTCCAGTCCATACAGCCAGATGGAGTCATCGCCTCTGGTAAGGGCTGTCCCTTCATTGACCAGCCAGGTCACCTTACCTTCCAGACGTTTCTGATAGTCCGTCCACAGAGTTCCATAAGTATCCGGATAAAGCCCCACCCGTAATTCATGATTGCCTTTTGCATAATAAACCGGATACTCCCGGGCTAATTCCTCAATAAGGCTGGCCGGAACATCTGTAGACTGTTCCGGCTTGCCAACAATCATATCTCCCGCTATCAGAATATAATCCGGCTGCTGCTCCCGAATCATCTGTAGTAAGGTTTCGTTATTTTTCCCAAAGCAGGCATTATGTAAGTCTGCCAGTACCAGAAACCGGCAATCCCGAAAGCTTTCCGGTATACTCGGTGATGAAATCAGATAATTGGTGACAACTATCTTTCGATTTTCAATTACACTGATGATACAAATCCCCAAAAAGCAAACACACAGGATTCCTATTATAATTAGCAGTATCTTCATTTCTTTTGTTACCCTTCATTTTATGGTCTCATTGAGGCACTGCTTTTACTTCCTTATTCCACAGTGCTCTGCTCTGTCTCCGTTGCTTCTGTTTCCGTAGGCTCCGTTCCCGGCTCTTCCGGTGCCAGAGTTTCCTCCGCTGCTTCTGTCTGGCTTGCAGAATCCGATGTTTCATCCATGGACGAGGCGGCTTCTGTTGAACCCTCCTCAATGCCTTCTTCTACATCCGGGTTCTGTCCCTCTGATGGCTTCACAAAAAATAAATGATATAACATTTTTTTGAAGCAAAAGCCATAGGTAATTCCTTCCACATCCTCTGCTGCCAGCAAAGGTACCGCTCCAACCCGCTGTCCATCGTAATAATAAACGGCTTCTCCTATTACCGCACCCTTTTGAATCGGTGCTGACAGTTCTGAATAATTGATTTCCTTATTCATCTGCTCCGGCACCTGGTCTCTGGTCAGCATATAAAAAAAGCTGTTCTGCTCCGGCACACAGGAAACAGTCTCTGATTGTCCCTGCTTCACCGGTACTGTAACTCCATTTCTCAGAACTTCTTCATCCTGGTACATCCGGCAGTTAGCAAAGCCATAATCAAACAGCTTACACACCTCACTATTACGGATTTCCTTGGTAGAAGCCCCCATAACCACTGCAATCAGATTGATTCCATCCTTGGATGCCGTTGCCGATATGGAAAAACCGGCACCACTGGTGTAACCGGTTTTGAGTCCGGTACAATAAGGATAGGTTTTCAGCAGCTTATTGGTATTGGATAATCCAAAATCCGAAGCGCCTCTTGCGGTCACATGGGTAATGGTATCCATCCATATCGTGGAATAATTAAATACCTCCGGATACTTCGTGGTCAGCTCCCGGCTCATCAGTGCAATATCCCTTGCTGTTGTCAGGTGTCCCTCTGCATCCAGTCCGCAGGCATTGACGAAATGCGTATTCACCATACCAAGCTCTGCTGCCTTCTCATTCATCATGGCTACAAATGCCTCTTCACTGCCTGCGATATGCTCTCCCATGGCTACAGCCGCATCATTCCCACTGGCAATAATAATACATTTTATCATATCTTCTACCGTTTGTGTCTCCCCTGCTTCAAAAAAACACTGAGAACCACCCATGGATGCTGCATGGGCACTAACGGTAACAATATCCGTCATGTGCATTTTCCCGGCACCAATCTGTTCAAATGCCAGAAGCAAGGTCATTACCTTGGTGACACTGGCAGGATGCCGCTGTTCATCTGCATTTTTTTCATATAAAATCTGTCCTGTGGAAGGTTCCATGAGAATCACGGAAGGTGATTCCAAGGTCAGATCCTCTCCATGAACCTCAGTTACCGGCAGACATACTCCCTGAATCACTACGAAAAGAGCAGTCAGAATGCCTATAAAGCCTTTCCAAAATTTCCCGTTCATATACCACTCCAAAGAATTGTTACTGCTACTATATTCCACAACATGGAAAAACAGAACGGAAAGCAGGAATTTTCTATTGCCGGATTTCCTTATTCCAAAATAATCTTTTTAATAATCGGCTGTACTGCTGCAGGTGTGGGAGAGATGGTATAGGCTTGCATCAGCCGTTCCCTGGCTTCCTGTACTTTTGTTTCCTCATTTCCATACAGATAGGCAAAGGGTTCATCGGTACTGACTGCATCACCCAAATGCTTTACCAGACGAATTCCTACGGTCAGATCAATCTCACTTTCTTTCGTTTCCCTGCCCCCTCCAAGGACAAAGCAAGCCATTCCTACTTCACTATTTCTGCAGGCAGACAGATATCCGTTTTCCTTTGGATATACCGGTATCTCCAATTCTGCCTTCGGGAACAGCTCCGGATGCCGAATCCACTGAGCATTCCCTCCCTGTGCTTCCACGAATTCCACCATTTTTTCCAAAGCAGTTCCTTCCTCAATGGTCTTTTGCAGCATCCTTTCTGCTTCTTTAATATCTGAAGCCTTCCCTGCCCCTACTACCATATAAGACGCAAGGGTCATGACAACCTCCGTCAGCCGGGCTTCTCCCTTCCCCTGCA
>JAIECC010000162.1 GCA_029068665.1 Lachnospiraceae bacterium | reverse complement strand
ACCTATAGGCTCCCAGATGTCAAAGGCCCCCTGCTGCAATTCAGAAGGATCTTTAAAGTAATAAAACTCCATAGCTTCTCCCTCTACTCTGGGAGCTGCCACCCGCTTTCCATTTTCCAGACAAAAGCGGATAATGTCACTGGTATCAATTTCATTACCGGTAGACATATATACACAAACCGTATCTGCATCCAAAAATTCCGGAAACTGCAATACCTTGGATACACATTCCTTTGATAAACTCTGCACTTCATCCTCAGACAGCTGCAGCCGCATTTCTTTAATTGTATTTCTGGTTATTTTTTTACTTGTCATCAGCATGCTTTTTTCCAACTTCCTTTAGATTTTTCACGGTACCATCCGGGTACTCTACCACCGTATTGTCCAGAGTCTGGCGCATATTCCTGCGGATAGCTGCTAAATACTCCTGACGAAGCTTTGTCTGCTCCGCTTTCTCTGCTTCTGTCAATCCTTCCGGTGTCTTTGATTTATGATACAATTCGTTAATTCGCATTACCTGTTCATCGGTCATCGGTAAATCTCCTTTCAAACATCCCGGCTGTTCAGCCATGCTATTCATAAGCTACCCTTTGTGAGCAAGCTCCCACGGTCATCTTGTACAGTTGGTTCTGCATGGCTGATTGATTACAGGTAGTCCTCGAGTTTGAAATGGGGGTCGGGATGGGCATGAAATATGG
This sequence comes from Lachnospiraceae bacterium, assembly GCA_029068665.1. Lineage (GTDB taxonomy): Bacteria > Bacillota > Clostridia > Lachnospirales > Lachnospiraceae > CAG-632. Next base: position 3,574 of record JAIECC010000162.1, on the reverse strand, counting down.
TTCCTACATCCTGTCCCTGAAGCAGTTCATTTAATATCTCTATTCGCTCTCCGTTTAATATAACCATATCTGCTCCAACAGCCGTAGCAATAGAGGCGGCAGCAAGCTTGGTAGCCATTCCTCCGGTACCCATACCGGAAGCCGCTCCCTTTGCCATTTCCTTTAATTCCTCTTTCATCTCCGGAACCTCTGAAATCAAAACCGCATCTTTATTAAAATGTGGGTCATCCGTATATAAGCCGTCAATATCTGACATAAGAATCAGACAATCCGCCTTCACCAAAGCAGCCACAATGGCGGACAAAGTATCATTGTCACCAAATTCAATTTCCTCTGTAGCAACTGTATCATTTTCATTTACCACCGGAATAATTCCCAGCTGCAGCAATTCATTAAAGGTGTTGATGGAATTCCGTCTCCGCTCTTCCGAAGTAATAACATCAAAGGTCAGCAATACCTGTGCCGATACCTGATGATACTCGGAAAATAACTTCTGATATACCATCATCAACTGTCCCTGTCCTACTGCGGCACAAGCCTGTTTTAAAGAAGTGGTCCGGGGACGTTCAAATAATCCCAGTGCCTTAGCGCCTACACCTATGGCACCGGAGGATACCAGTATGACATCCTTTCCCTGATTTCGTAAATCACATAAAAACCGGACCAGCTTTTCCAGCTTCACATAGTCCAGATTATGGGTATTGGTATGCACCAGAGAAGAGGATCCGATTTTAACTACAATCCGGTTCTTCCTTACCAACTGTTCTCGCACTCTGCTCATGACTAACTCCTTACCTGTATCTCCTGTTACAGTTTTACCATTCTCACGTATAAATCAAAGCAGACCTGCCCTGATTATTTTCACACAGTAAAACCATATTACATTTCGTATGTTTTGTAATTGACTCAATAACCCGGTTCATATTGTCCGGCAATGGCTTCTGCCACCTTGATTCCATCCACAGCCGCCGAGGTAATCCCTCCTGCGTAACCGGCCCCTTCCCCACAAGGAAAGATACCGTCTATATTACTGCTGTAATATTGATTTCGTTCTATTCGTACCGGTGAAGAGGTCCGGCTTTCAATACCGCAAAGAATCCCATCCTCCCGTGCAAATCCCCGAATCCGGTGTTCAAAAGACATAATTCCACTTATTATAGCATTATTCACAAATTTAGGCAAACAGTCATTTAAATCTGCAAAGGCATACTTTCCCTTAAGATCCGGTGTGATACCGCCCAAAGAGGTAGATGGTCTATGGGCCTGATAATCACCAAATAACTGCAGAGGCACCCTGCCCTGACCGGAAAGCCAGGCGGCACGTTCCCATTTTTCCTGAAATTCCATCCCTGCCAAAGGTCCGGTACCATCAAAGTCCTCCGGTGTAACATTAACCACAATGGCACTGTTGGAGTTTCGTCCGTTCCGGCTTCGATAGCTCATACCATTGACTGCTATATGCCCCGGCTGGGAAGAAGCATCTACGATATGCCCTCCGGGACACATACAGAAGGAATATACCGCCCTCCCCTCCTGGGTCTGATGGGTCAGCTTATAATCTGCCGCAGGCAGTGCTTCCGCTTCCTTGGAGGTTCCATACTGAGATGCATGTATCATTTCCGCAGGATGCTCGATTCGAAGACCTACTGCAAAGGCTTTGGGTGTCATATAGATGCCTTTCTCCTGTAACAGTGAAAAGGTATCTCTTGCACTATGGCCGATTGCAAGAATCAGGCTTTCACATGGAATATCACGGATCACACCCTGCTGACGAAGGGTAATTCCCTGAAGCATCCCTGCCGGAACATGAATATCAGAGCGGATTTGAAGGTCTGTCAGGCAGGTATCAAACCATACCTGTCCACCCAGCTCCAGAATTGCCCTCCGCATATTCCGAACCACATCCTGTAACAAATCCGTACCGATATGAGGCTTGTTTACATAGCAGATATCTGCCGGTGCGCCAAATTTCACAAAGGTACGAAGCACCTCATCAATCCGCCCTGCCTTATCCTTAATGGTGGTATTCAGCTTTCCATCGGAATATGTCCCTGCTCCGCCTTCTCCGAACTGCACATTACACTCCGGGTTCAGTTCTGCTCCCTGCCAGTAGCTTTCGATTTGACGACACCGCTCTTCTACCGGCAGCCCACGTTCAATTAAAATGGGCTGATAGCCTGCCTTTGCCAATTGATATCCGCAAAATAAGCCTGCTGGACCAGTTCCTACAATCACAGGAGGATGTCTCAGACTCTTTCGCTCTCTTGACTGAGAACTAGAAGAAACCAGCTTTAAAAAGTCATATTCTTTCTTTTCGGTAAACATAATGTTCTTATTGGAAAGTAATCGGGATAACTGCCTACCATCCACTTTTACATCCGGCAGGTCCACGCTGTAGCTGTATCGAAGCCGGTCCTTGTCTCTTGCATCAATGGATTGCTTTGCAATGCTATACTCCGGCACCGTTTTACTATGTATTGACCGCTGTACTGCCTGATCCAGAGCTTCCTTGGTATGCAGCACCGGTAATTTGATTTGATTGATTCGCAGTATCATTATAGGCTCCTTCCTGCTCTTAATCCCGTCTTCCATGCCCACATCAGATTATATCCCCCGCATACTGCATCTACATCCAGCAGTTCTCCCGTCAGATAACAATTCCTGCAGCATCTGGATTCCATGGTATCCAATTGTATTTCCTCTAAAGGTACGCCGCCGGCTGTCACTTGCGCCTGTTCAAAGGAATTCGTATCCGTAATTTCTATCTCCAACTGTTTGCAACAGGAAATCAGCCTCTCCAGTTCTTCCTGATTCAATCGGGAACAGGCACCTTCCTTCACCAGCCCTGCCTTTTCGATTATGAAATCTGCCAGTTTATCCGGAAGAAAGCCGGATAAAAGACCGGACAGATTCCGGAAGCCACAAGACATTTGCAGCTTTTGCAACAGCATCAGCAAATCATCCCGGGTATATTCCGGAACCAGATCAAGAAACAGACTGACCCTTTGCTTTCCTCTCAGCCCAAGAGAAGCATAGCGGGACAGATTAAAAATCACGATCCCGGATACACCATACTGGGTAAACTGGATTTCACCGGTATCCTCTCCCATTCGGATCTCATCCAGCCGGATACTCACCCTGCCCTTGGCACGGACACCCTGAAGCCGGTTCCAACCCTTTTCCTTACACTTTAATCCACACAATGCCGGCACACAGGGGGTAATGTGATGTCCCAGCATTTCAGCCAGTGCATAGCCGCTGCCATCGCTTCCCAGCTTGGCAGCCGCCTTTCCTCCTGCCGCCAGTACCAGCTTCCTTCCGCTATAGCATTGGGTTCCGGTCTGAACCTGAAAGCAGGAATGCTCATTATCCCAATGAACACGTTCTACCCGCTCTTCACAGAGAATCTTTCCCTTCCATTGCAAAAACATCTGCTCCAGTGCATGAACCAGAGAGGCTGCCTGCTCAGAACGTGGATATAAATACCCTTGTCGTTCTGCGGCAGGAATTCCCAGTTCTGAAAAAAATTCCTCCGTCTCCCGGCAGATATCCCCGGTAATGACCTGAGTAAGCA
>JAIECC010000161.1 GCA_029068665.1 Lachnospiraceae bacterium | reverse complement strand
GAAATAAGTATAGCATGGTTTTTGATGGAAATCAAATAGCAGTTGCAAAGGATAGAAGAATATGACAAAAGTTCTTGACAACTAATGACCGTAAGCATATACTAACTATTGAAAAAGTAAAAATCTATATTAATGCATAGGAAAGAGGATGATAGTATGCCGTTATCAATGGTAAAAGAGGGTGAACCCAATGTAATTAAAAAAGTTGGTGGAAAAGAAGAAACACGAAGATTTTTGGAAAATCTTGGTTTTGTAGCCGGCGGTACGGTAACGGTTGTATCAGAAATCGGCGGTAATATGATTGTGAACGTGAAGGATGCACGGGTTGCCATAGGAAAAGACATGGCAAATAAGATCATGGTCTGATAAGGTTTGAAATATCAAAAAAGATATGATAGACAGAAGGAAGGAGAGGATGAGATGACTCTGAGAGAAGTAAAATGCGGAGAAACGGTAACAGTAAAGAAGCTGTCCGGTGATGGTCCTGTTAAGCGGCGGATTATGGATATGGGAATTACCAAAGGTGTTCCGGTTTATGTGAGAAAGGTAGCACCATTGGGTGATCCTGTTGAAGTTACGGTACGAGGATATGAATTATCACTTCGAAAAGCAGATGCTGAAATGATTGAAGTAGAGTGAATATTTTTTTAAACTAAAAGTTAGATATAACTAATAAAAGTTGATGCATCATAACTAAAAATAGAAAAAACGAACGAATTCATATTCATTTAGAAAAGGAGATTAGAAATGTCAATTAAAATTGCATTAGCAGGTAATCCAAACTGCGGTAAAACAACATTATTTAATGCACTGACAGGTTCCAATCAGTTTGTTGGTAACTGGCCGGGCGTAACAGTGGAAAAAAAAGAAGGTAAGTTGAAAAATCACAAAGACGTTACAATTATGGACTTACCCGGTATTTATTCCTTATCACCATATACACTGGAGGAAGTGGTTGCAAGAAATTATCTGATCAATGAAAGACCGGATGCGATTATTAATATCATAGACGGTACCAATATTGAACGGAATCTGTATCTTTCTACCCAGATTATGGAGCTTGGCATTCCGGTCATCATGGCAGTTAACATGATGGATATTCTGGAAAAATCCGGTGATAAGATACATATTGATAAATTAAGTAAGAAACTGGGATGTGAAATCGTTGAAATCTCGGCATTAAAAGGAACCGGAGTTGAAAAGGCGGCGGAGCTGGCAGTGGCTTTAGCGAAAAGCAAAAAAACTTTTGTTCCGGTACATGAATTTTCAGATGGAGCAGAGTCGGTAATTGATGCAGTGGAAGCGAAGCTTGGCTCTGATATTCCGGAGGAACAGAAACGGTTTTTTGCCATTAAGCTGTTGGAGCAGGATGACAAGATTGGAGATTTGATTCCGCAGGCTCCGGATGTGACAGAGGAAATCAAGACCTTAGAGAAGGAATTTGATGATGATACGGAAAGCATCATTACAAATGAACGATATGTATATATATCTTCCATCATTGGCGATTGTGTCACAAAGAAAAAGGGAGAAAAACTATCCGTTTCGGATAAGATCGATAAGATTGTAACAAACCGCTGGTTGGCACTTCCGATTTTTGCCGTGGTCATGTTTATTGTATATTTTGTTTCCGTAACCACAGTTGGCTCATGGGCAACAGACTGGGCAAATGACGGACTGTTTGGAGATGGCTGGTATCTGTTAGGCATCGGTTCCGGGGCATACGAAGAGGCCAGTGCAGAATTCAGTCGTGCAGATCAGATTGTGGCGGCTTATGAAGAAGATGAATTAACGGTTAACATTTTGGATGAAGAAGATGAAGTGATAGAAACGGTTCAGCTTTCTGAAGGCATAGCAGCAGATGCTCAGGCAGTTTTGGATGCCGGAGAGCCGGACAATGGGGATTATGGTGTATGGGTTCCGGGTATTCCTGTGCTGGTCAGTAATTTGCTGGAATCGATGAATTGTGTGGATTGGCTGCAGGGGCTGATTGTAGATGGTATCATAGCCGGTGTGGGTGCAGTTCTGGGCTTTGTACCACAGATGCTGGTGCTGTTTATATTCCTTGCTTTTCTGGAGTCCTGTGGCTACATGGCAAGAGTTGCATTTATTATGGATCGTATCTTCCGGAAGTTCGGTCTTTCCGGTAAGTCTTTTATTCCAATGCTGATTGGCAGCGGCTGTGGTGTTCCGGGGATTATGGCTTCCAGAACCATTGAAAATGACAGAGACCGTAAGATGACAATTATGACAACCACTTTTATTCCTTGTGGAGCAAAGCTTCCGATTATCGCATTAATAGCAGGCGCTATTTTTGATAACGCATGGTGGGTATCCTATAGTGCATGGCTGGTAGGGATTGCAGCAGTAATATGCTCCGGTATTATTTTGAAGAAAACAAAGGTTTTTGCCGGAGATCCGGCACCGTTTGTCATGGAATTGCCGGCATATCATCTTCCTACAGTGGGAAATGTATTGAGAAGTATGTGGGAACGGGGTTGGTCCTTTATTAAAAAGGCAGGAACCATTATTTTGTTATCAACCATTGTATTATGGCTGTTAATGAGCTTTGGAGTAGTAAACGGTTCCTTCACAATGCTGGAGGCAGAGCAGCTTAACAGCAGCTTTCTTGCTACAATCGGCAGCGTGATTGCACCGCTCTTTTCTCCGCTTGGCTGGGGAGACTGGAAAATGGCAGTTGCGGCTGTAACCGGATTGATTGCAAAGGAAAATGTAGTTGGTACCTTTGGTGTTCTCTTTGGTTTTTCTGAGGTTGCAGAAGATGGTGCAGAAATCTGGGGCCAGTTGGCAGGCAGCATGTCAGCAGTGGCGGCTTATTCCTTCTTGGTATTCAATCTTTTATGTGCACCTTGCTTTGCAGCTATGGGAGCAATTAAGAGAGAAATGAACAATATTAAGTGGTTCTGGATTGCAATCGGTTATCAGACGCTTCTTGCATATGTGGTTTCTCTTTGTGTATATCAGATTGGTACATTGATTACCACAGGCGCATTTGGGGTTGGAACAGTCATTGCATTTCTGCTGGTTCTTGGATTTATCTGGCTGCTGGTAAGACCGTATAAGGAGAGCAAGACGTTAAATGTGAAGATGAAGAAAGCTGCCGGGGTACGATAAGCAGCTTGAATAGGAAGAATGGGAGGTTCGTTATGGAAACAATTTTTGCAGGTGGAGTTGTGGGAAGCATTATTGTTGGTACAGTATTGCTTGGAATTGTGGCAATTGCTGTCCGGAGTATGATTTTGGATAAGAAAAAAGGAAAATCGTTGCAGTGTGGCGGTGATTGTAAACATTGCGGAGGACATTGCGGCCATTAAATAATGTAAAATAGGGAGTCAGA
>JAIECC010000160.1 GCA_029068665.1 Lachnospiraceae bacterium | reverse complement strand
TTTATATGGGTCGTACATATGGATTTTATTCCTTTTACAGGTAAATATAGGGTGTGATAAAATCATGGCCGGAAAAGATTATGAGGTGAGCGAATGAAAGCAAAAGAATATATCATTCAAAAACTGGTAGATTTGGGGAAAAAGCATAAGTGGATGAAATATCCAATGCTGGCACTGGTATCGTTAATCAGCTTTTTCTTTCTTGTGCTGGAAAAATGTCTGGAACGTCCGAAACGTGCAGTTATTGCTCTGGTATGTCTGGTGCTGATTATCAGTCAGAGCTGGTATTTGATCAGTATTGCAGAAGATCCGGCAGGAACAGAATACCCGGAGGAGGCCGGTATCAGCAGTGATATGAATGATATTATGGCAGTCGATGATCCGGCAGATCCAGACAACGATTCAACGAATCCGGGAGATGACCCTGCAACCACTGAGAACACCGGGACCGGTTCGGATGTTGGTAATGCAAAGGTTACCTGTGTAATTTTAAATAAAACAAAATATGATGGAATAGAAAGTGATTTTACTATTCCGCTCAGTAGTCTGGCAAGCGGTCCCTATAAGTTGCCTGTTGCACCAGGACTGGATGAAAATATCTGGGAATTTGTTGGATATAAGATTAATGGAACCGATCAGACGATTACAGATATGACGATGGATATATTGCAGAAATATGGAGACCTGAGTTCCAGTAGTGGAAATTATACCTTTTATGTAAATATGGAATGTGAGCGTGTAGCTTATAAGCTTACATATGAGTATAATGGTCAGCAACAGTATGGTTATGCATATCGTAAGGATGGATATGTTATTCTTTTATCTAAGGATGATAAAATGTTTGCCAGAGCCGGATATACATGTGGAGGCTGGATCGTTAATGGTAAACGTTATTACTTTGAGGATTATGAAGGAAAAGATATGGTCACTACCTTGGCTGGTGATACAATAGCAACACCGATTTGGCGAGGAAATCCATATTATGTGGAATTTTTACCGGGATGTGCGAATGCAACCGGTGAAATGGAGAAGCAGAGGTTATACTATGATGATGAAGCTGCATTGAATCGTTGTCAGTTCAAGAGAGTCGGATATTCATTTGCCGGCTGGCAGATTGACAGCAATGGAGATGGTGTTGGAGAGGGCGAAATCTTTATAGACGGCAGAACCGTATTGAATTTGACAAATGTTAAGGATGCTACAGTTACAATGATAGCAACCTGGGTGTATAGTCCTGCTACGTTTCATCCGTCAGATGTATTTGAATTTGAGTATACGGATATTGTTACGAATAGCGGAAGTGGAAAGAATGGAACTATAGAAGTAGATCATGCAAATGGCAGTGGCGGTAATTTTGATATTACATTCATTGATGCATGGGGAACTACCGCAGATGGCGAGGTAAACAAGGAAAACTTTAAGAGTATTACCGGTTTGGATGTTCGGGTATCTGTTTTGCAGCATGGAAATGTAATTGAATTGCTCACTTCTTCCAGCGATGGAATCCGGACAATTGGTACTGTTTGGATATCATTTGAAATTCAGGATAACAATAATCCGGAGCAGCCAATTGTTCGTCAGCAGGTTGAGGTACATTTACTGCCAAAGCAGTTGGAGATTATTGGTGTATCCAATGCAACTAAAGTCTATGACGGAAGTACCTGGATTGAGGTTGGCGGCATACGGTTCACCGGAGCAAAGCCGGGTGCTGATCTTGTGGTACACAGTGAAGAGCAAAGTGGTTACTTTGCAGATCCGAATGTGGGTACCGGCAAGGATATTACGGTAAATCTTTCAATATACGGAGATGATGCAAAGTATTATAGAATTAAAGATGATGCTTCAGAGGTGACCATACCGGGAATCGGAACTATTACCAAGCGTCCGATTGGCGTTACTACAGCTCCGGTCTATCCGGAGGGCAGGGATTATTTCCTTACTGGTGAAGAGCCGGAATATACATCTGTGATTCATGTGGAAGATTTGCCGGCGGACCTGGCAGCCACAGATGAACAGTTGATTTTGAATGCTATTGCAGGAAATTATACCTGTGACTATAAGCCGGATTATCCGGCAGGAGCCTTTGCAATTCAAATTGATACGAATCGGGTGAATCTGCAGAATTATTCACTGGTTGTAACACCGGGGACTTTATCTGTCAAACAAGAGACACCGATAGAACGGCTGGATTATACCATTGAAGGCCAGCATATGACGGATCAGTCAGGTAAGCTGTGGTACTATGGTGAAAATCCGCGGGTGGTTCCAACCGGAGTAAAGGGCTATGATACGGTTTATTTGACCAATGATGTTTCTGCGAAAGCAGTTACTTATGATGGAACCAGATTTAGGAATGAAGCATATATTACGGAGGCTATGTGTTCACAGAATGCGACTCTGTATGTTCAATTGGCAAACAGCAGAACCCATGCGGTTACTTCCTTAGAACCGATTGAGGTATATGTAGATACCACGGCACCGTTTATTGATACTGCAAATATAGAAATTTCTTCCGTGAATTCCGGTACCATTGGAAAAATCGGTAATTTCTTAAGCTTTGGTAATTTCTTTAAGGAAAGCATCATGATTACCATCCCGGTTTCGGATGAATTAAGTGGTGCAAACAGCCTGACCTATTATCTGGATGGCAGTATCTGGGAAGATGGAATCGTGATTCCGATTCGAAATGGAAAGGCTACCTTCCAGGTACCATTAACATACAAAGGAACCATTGCTTTGACGTCGAGAGATAACGCAGGAAATTCTTCTGTTCTTGCTGATTTGATTGGTGTTGAGAATTCCAATTACTGGGTAGTTGAGAATCAGGCTCCGGCCATACGGGCGTATGCAGTGGATTTGGAAGGAAATACTGCTTATTCCGGTGAGGATCTTTACTACAGAGCAGTGAAGATGACGGCTTCTGTCACAGATCAGGATGCGGGTGTTGCATATGTGATCTGGAATATTACCAGAGACGGACAGACCATTACGGAAGAGAATAAACAGGTGGTTTCCGATACCGGCAGATTGTTGACCAGTTATGATTTTGAGCGCATGTTTGAGGAAAGCGGCGCCTATACAGTATCGGCTACCGCTTATGATAATGCGGAGAATGTGAGTTTACCTACCGAAGTATTCCGCTTCTCCATTGATGGTACAGCACCAGTCATTCAGGTGTCACCGGTTGATTATGACGGAAGCTGGGCAACAGAAAAGACAATTACCTTTACAGTAACTGATACAGAGAGCGGTATGGATATGCTGTCACTTCTGGATGATAATAATCGGCCTTATCCGTATACTGCCGTACAGGGAAAAGATAATACCTATACCTTTACAGTAACACGTAAGGGCACTTATACCATTAAAGCAACAGACCGTGCAGGAAATGTTGCAGAGGTACCATTGGAATTCACCAAGGTATCCTCAGAAGTTCCGGATACACCGAATATTATTACAAGTCCGGCAGAACCGGAAAATGCAGAAACCGGATGGTTTACCTCGAATCCGAAAATCCAGATTTTAGAGCCGGAGCAAACACCGGATGGAACAGCGATTACCACTTATTATCGCTTATGGAAAGAAGGTACGGAGGAACCTTCTACCAGAGAGATTTTTGATGACAGTTTCCAATTGCCGGGAGAAGGTGCATGGAATATACGTGCATGGGCCGAGACGGAATCCGGAATGCGAAGTGAGGCGGAAGAAGTATATCAGGTTGGGTATGACGGTACAGCACCGGTGTTCTCTGATGTTATTATCAGCGGTAAAGGAACAGCATTTCAGGTATTTGTGCGAGTGAAAGATGCTGCCAGTGGATTAGCAGAACTGAAAGCAGTATATAATAAGCAGGAAGACAGTGCTCATAATCTGACCTTTGCTTATGCCGGAAATGGTGTATATACAGCAGAGTTCACGGCAGCCATGGCAGGAAGCTATATCATTAAAGCCACGGATGGTGCGGGTAATGCTTCTTATACGGAAGCCTTTGAACCGATGAATATTGTTGTGACCCGAATTACCGGAAGTATAGAGGAAGGCATTGTTGTGACCGGACGGGTGGAAAGCGGTACGTTTGCAGTTGAATCTTTAGCTGTAAAGTACGGTCTGGAAGGTCAGGAAACGGCTACAGATGCAGATAGTCTGATTGTAACAACGGATGCAGAAGGTAATAAGGCATTTACAGCAAAATTCACGCAATTAAATTATGATGCCAGATATCGGTTTTTGATTACGGCTTATACAACAAGCGGAGAGCATTGTAATTATACCGGCGCCTTTAAGACAGGAGTTCGGAAAGCAGAAGGAATCAGTGTTGCAGGAACTGTATATGATGAAACCCTTCAAAATAGTGATACTTCAGCGATTTCGGTTGTACTGTACAGCGGAAATGATATTGTCCAGTTCCAGAATGTGAAGAATAATGAAGCATTTATCTTTACGAATGTACCGGATGGTTCTTATGTTGTCCGTGCAATTCATGGAAACCGTTCTGCAGGCATGGGAATTGTGGTTCACAACAATGAAGTAGTAGAACCGACTGACAGTATTCGACTGGTACTTCGGTCTGGACAGTCTACTTCTATTGAATATGGAAAGCCGAACACACCACAGGTTTCCGTCAGTGGTTTGGAGAATATATTTGATGATACAACGAATTTTGGCAGTGACCAGGATTTTGCAATTATCAATGCAGGCGGTGTAGTTGAATTCTGTATGGAAATCAATGGCTTGAGCCCAAGTGAGGTTCCACCATCGGATATGGAATTAATCCGGCGTAGTCTGCAGAATAATGAACGGGTAGCAAGTTATATGGATTTCTCTATTTGGAAGCGCAACGTAGGTGCATTTGGTATTATTTCACAGAAGCAGGTGTCTTCGATTTCCGGAGGTAAATCTGTGCGGCTGGTAATTCCGGTCAGTGAAGAACTGGCAGCTCGTGAAAACTTAAATGTAATTCGGGTGCATAACGGCGTAGTAGAGCGGTTAGCCGATCTGGATAACAATCCATATACGTATACGATTGAAAGTACGTTGTTCTCAACCTATGCTTTGGTTTATACAGATAATAGCAGTGTTAATCCTGGTACTTCCAGTGGTGGAGACGGAAGTGGTTCCGGAAACAATCCTGGAAACGGCAGTGGAAACGGTTCCAGCGGTGGAATGACGGATATTAGCACAAGACCGAATTCCAACGGACTTGTTTCTGCATCCGGTAATTCACCACGTACCGGAGATACGGCACCGGTGGTATGGATCAGTGTGCTTGGCATAGTGACAGCCATGGCGGGAGCTGTTATTTTCAAAAATAAAAAGAATCATTAAAAGCACCATAACTTACCATAATACTTTCTTTAATCCTGAGGATACTATAAGTAAGACATCGAGCGCTTGAAGTCTTAAGTATTCAATATGGAGGTAGCAATTATGTCAAGCAAGTATTCTAAGAGTGAAGCTATGAACCGTTTCAAAATGGAATGTGCTTCAGAAGTAGGTGTTGACTTAAAGCAGGGTTACAACGGTGACTTAACATCCAGACAGAATGGTTCTGTTGGTGGTCAGATGACTAAGAAGCTGGTTGAAGCTCAGATGAAGGCAATTTCTGGTAAGTAATCCGGAAATCTTTCCTTAAATAACGAAACGGAATCTCCGAGGGTCATGAATCCTCGGAGATTTTTTGTGGTGATAGTTCAGCCATGCAG
>JAIECC010000016.1 GCA_029068665.1 Lachnospiraceae bacterium | reverse complement strand
TGGATATTGTAATGCCCGTTATGAATGGTTTCAAGGTTCTGGACTATATGCAGGAGCATAAGCTGCTGGAAGAGATCCCGGTAATATTGATTACCAGCGAAACAGTTCAGGACAGTGAAGATCAGGCATATGCTTATGGAGTGGCGGATGTAATGCATAAGCCATTTTATCCTCACATTGTAAAGAGAAGAAGTAAAAATATTATTGAATTATACCAGAACAAGCACAATATGGAGGTCCGCTTAAAGGAGCAGGAGGAAGCGATTCTGGCACAGCAAAAAGAGCTTCGTGAGAATAATGAATTTATGATTGATTCTCTTGGCTCCGTGGTAGAGTTCCGAAGCGCAGAGACTGGAGAGCATACCAGACGGATTAAGTATTTTACCCGGATTATGCTGAAGTATCTGATGCAGTATTATCCAAAGTACGGTCTGACTCCGGAAGAGATTGATAAGATTGCCAGAGCATCTGCACTCCATGATATTGGAAAAATCGGAATTCCGGATTCCATTCTTTTAAAACCGGGTCGTCTGACTCCGGAGGAATTCGAAATCATGAAGGCACATACTACCATCGGTTGTGATATTTTGGAAAAGTCTTATCGGAACCGGAGCAGTGATTTCTTCCGGTATTGCTATGAAATCTGCCGATTTCATCACGAACGCTGGGATGGTAACGGATATCCGGATCATCTGGTAGGAGAAGAGATTCCGATCAGTGCACAGGTGGTTGCCATTGCAGATGTTTATGATGCACTGGTAAGTCCGAGAGTGTATAAGAGTGTTTATGCAAACAACGAAGCCTTTGATATGATCATGAATGGAGAATGCGGACAGTTTTCTCCGGATGTGCTGGATTGCTTCCAGCTTGCCAAGGTGGATTTTTTCAACATTGTGGAAGTCATAAAGATGTTTGATTTTTCATAATGCAGACTCAGTAATACATAAAATAAGATAGCAGGCAGCAAAAATCTTTTGTTTTCTGCTTTTCTTTTTCGTTATACCCGGGGAGGAAATTCATGGAGCAAATGGATGAATACTTATTTCCAATGGAAGATGCACTGGAGATGATTCTTATATTTGACCGGACAGGGGACATTGTATATGCCAATGCTTCAGCCAGAACAAAGCTGGAATACGGAGAAGAACTGCGGGGCAGACATATCAGTGATGTGTTCCCCAATACCTTCCAACGGTCTGAAGATGGCTTTCAGACGGATTATTCCTTTGGAATGGCACAGCAGAATCTGGTGGCATATCGAAAGAATCTTACCTGCTTTCCGGTGGAAACCAGAATAATAACCGGCACTGCTACAGCCGGAATTTATATCTGTATGGCAAATGACATACTGGAAAAAGAATATTTAAGCAGGGAAGTGGAGCAGGTTCGGCAGGAAGCCCAGCAGGCAATGAAGGTAAAGTCAGAGTTTGTTGCCAATGTAACCCACGAGCTTCGGACACCGGTGAATGGAATCCTTGGTAATGTAAGAGACCTGTTAGAAGAAGAAACCGACCAGCGGACAGAACAATACTTACGGTTGATTGAACGCTGCTGCGAGGATATGAATAAAATCATTAATAATATTCTGGACTTTTCCAAGCTGGAGGCAGGAAAATTTACCCTGGAACCGCGGAAATTCCATTTTCGGAATATGCTGGACTATGTAAAATC
>JAIECC010000159.1 GCA_029068665.1 Lachnospiraceae bacterium | reverse complement strand
ATGTATATAAAACTATCATTCTGCTGATAATTGCTCTATTTACAAGAACACTTTGTGAAACATTGCTAATTATTGGCAGTTTTGCATTATTAAGGTGTTTTTCCGGCGGGATTCATTGCCGCAGCAGCTTGGGCTGTACACTGGGCATGATAGGTGTTTGGGTGGTCGGTTTGATCGTCTCTCGAATTGAGCTTCCTTTGATTGTATTGATTATGATGGGAGTTATAATTGTATGGACGGTATTACGGTATGCTCCCCGAAGCACCGGAAACAATCCGATTCAAAGTAAAAGGGTATGGCGGCAAAAGCGTATTGGTTCGCTTGTAGTTATGGTACTACTTTTAACCATTGGCATGGTTTGTGGTCTACTTCTGAACCGACCGGAAATACTGAATATGATATTGACTTCTTTGTATATTGAAGCCTTTAGCATATTATTATTAGTGGAAAAGGAGGAACGGAATAATGAAGAATTTGAAGAAAGCTATCGTAAAGCTTGGTGAACATATTGCCATTGAATCTGTAGGCAAAAGTTGTCCAGCATATTTTTATGAGCCAAAGGTACCGGCAGCATTAAAAGAAAAAGTAAGCAAGGATTGTAAATAACACTATACCAAAAGGCTTACTTTTCTATATGCTAATGAGTGTGAGCAAAGAGGAGCTGTTTAACGACAGTTCCTTTTTTCGTATTTGCTCGAAATTCATCGAAACCTTATCATAATCCAGCATTCAGGAGTAAAACGACACTATTCAGGACAAAATCGTTCATTTTTTCCAAACTGTAATACACTGAAAGTGGTTGAGAATTCATATCTAGGGTGAGAGTTTTCAACTGTAAGTTGTTTACATATTTTTTGTAAGCAACAAAGATGGGAGGGGAAGGAGCTGCTTCGCGCAGTTCCTTCCTTTAACATTAACTACAAATCGGAGGTATCCCGCCACCCTTTCGGGTTCATGGAATACCTCCGATTTATATCCTATATCACTTAGCCAACCTTCAGCTTAAACTTCGTAATATCCTTTTCTGTTTCAACAATCTCAATCTTACCGCCCAGCTCCTGAAGCTTCTCCTCGAACCGTTCATAGCCACGCTGGATATACTTGATATCCTCTACCACGGTAAACCCTTCTGCCGCAAGCCCTCCAATCACCAGAGCAGCTCCTGCCCGCAAGTCCGGAGCAACTACAGCCGCACCGCTATAGCGGCTTACGCCGGTAATAATTGCCATATTGCCTTCTACCTTAATATTGGCTCCCATACGGGTCAATTCATCTGCGTACTTGAAGCGATTCTCAAAAATATTCTCTGTAATGACGCTGGTGCCTTCTGACAATCCTAAGGTTACTGCCATCTGTGGCTGCATATCCGTTGGAAATCCCGGATATGGCTGGGTCTTGATCTGTGTAGCACCCAGGCGT
This sequence comes from Lachnospiraceae bacterium, assembly GCA_029068665.1. Taxonomy (GTDB): domain Bacteria; phylum Bacillota; class Clostridia; order Lachnospirales; family Lachnospiraceae; genus CAG-632. Next base: position 4,293 of record JAIECC010000159.1, on the reverse strand, counting down.
TTTTCTTTATTACCAATCACTCTTACCGAGTCATCATATTCTTCTACCACAGCACCGATTTCAGAAAGCTTGGAGCTGATTGCCTCCAAATGCTTTGGAATCACATTTTTAATCAAAATATTGCCGCCGGTTGCTGCTGCCGCCATCATAAAGGTTCCGGCTTCAATCTGGTCCGGAATAATGGAATACTCGGTTCCCTTTAATTCCTTCACACCACGGATTCGAATTTCATTGGTTCCTGCACCCTTGATATTTGCACCCATACTGTTCAGAAAATTGGCAACATCAACAATGTGCGGTTCCTTAGCAGCGTTCTCGATGGTAGTCTTACCTTCTGCCAGAACTGCCGCCATCATAATATTAATCGTAGCACCTACGCTTACGGTATCCAGATAGATATGCTTTCCTACCAACTGGTCCGCACATACGGTAATCATTCCTCCGTCAATCACCACGGAAGCACCTAATGCCTTAAAGCCCTTTACATGCAAATCAATAGGCCTGCTGCCAATCTGACAGCCTCCCGGCAAGGCAACCTGAGAGCGTTTATATTTTCCCAACAACGCGCCTAATAAATAATAGGACGCACGAATCTTTCGAATAAATTCATCATCTACACACAGGGAATCCACATTCGTAATGGTTCCTCCGCAAATGCTGACAGTGTGTTCATCTATATACCGTACCGTTGCGCCGATTTCCTTAATGGCCTGTAATAAGACCCTGGTATCTCTGACGTTCGGTACATTTTCAATGATACATTCCTTATCTGTCATAACTGCTGCCGCTAAAATGCCTAATGCCGCATTCTTAGCCCCTGCAATTGTGACTTCACCGACTAAAGGTGTTCCTCCCTTTATCACATATTGCTCCATAATGCACCTCTTACATTATTTTTATATCCATTCAAATTATCTGCTTATGTATTTTTTCAGCCATTTATCTGTTATTTCCAGTTTACTTTCCATAATTCAACAGACATAGCACACTAGGGTAATTATAACACATCTTTCCTTTTTGTAAACCACTTTCTGGTTTGCAGCCATTCTGCCCCGGCTCCGATGTGATTTTTCACAGTTTTTTTCAGGAAATCGTCTGCTGGTCTTCTTCACAATAAATGCATCGATAGGTTCGTTTTGCCCGATTTGCAAGCTTAAATATATGATCAATTCCCTGCTCTGTTGTAGTAATACAACGGGGATTCTTACATATTAATATATTCACCAATCGCTCCGGCAGTTCAACTTTTTTCTTCTCAATGGTCTCTCCATCCTTGATAATGCTGACCGTGATATCCGGATCGATATATCCCAGCACATCCAGATTAATGGAGTAATCCTGATCGATTTTTATAATATCCTTCCGCCCCCGCTTATTGCTTTTCACATTCTTAATGATTGCTACGCTGCAGTCTAATTTGTCCAGTTCCAGATCCTGATAAATCTGCATACTCTTACCGGCTGTAATGTGATCCAGTACGATTCCATTGGTAATGCTGTCTATATTCATCTCCGCACCTCCATCTGTTGTAACCACTTGCAAATAATCTACTTGATACTATCCTGTATAACCCGCCGGCTGCCTTACCACCCCGGCTGTCTATCTCTCTGGTTCCAATCCAAGCAAAGTCATGATCAATGCCATGCGCACATATTTGCCATTCAGTGCCTGCCTGAAATAGCAGGCCCTTGGGTCATCATCCACCTTGGTAGATATCTCATTGACCCTTGGAAGAGGATGCAGAATGGATAAATCTTCCTTGGCCTTTTTCAGCTTTTCCGTATCCAGAATATAGGTATCCTTCAACCGGATATAATCTGCTTCATTAAAAAACCGTTCTTTCTGTACCCTTGTCATATATAAAATATCCAGACTGCCGATTACTTCATCCATGCTTTCTACCTGCTGATAGGCAATATGGTTATTTTCAAAAATCTCTGCCCGGATATAGTCCGGAAGCTGTAATTCTTTTGGAGATATCAGAATGTAACGGATATTTTCATAACGGGATAAGGCTTTAATCAGGGAATGAACGGTTCGTCCGAATTTCAAATCACCACAAAATCCGATGGTCAGATTCTCCAGTCTCCCTTTTTCCCGCTGTATGGTCAGCAAATCTGTCAACGTCTGTGTTGGATGATAGTGTCCCCCATCACCGGCATTGATAATCGGCACCGGAGATTTCAGGGAAGCAAACAGGGGCGCTCCTTCCTTGGGATGGCGCATTGCTATAATATCCGCATAGCAGCCTACCACCTGTACCGTATCATGCACACTTTCCCCCTTCGTAGATGAGGAGGAATCGGCAGAAGAAAAACCAAGTACATTACCGCCTAATTCCATCATGGCTGCCTCAAAGCTCAGCCGGGTTCTCGTACTTGGTTCAAAAAATAGGGTTGCAAGTTTTTTCCCTTTGCAAACCTCACTATATTTATCTTTATGTTCAATAATATCATTGGCAAGCATCAATAGCTGCTGAATTTCCTGTACACTCAAATCCATTGGATCAATTAAATGTCTCATCCTCTACCTCCTAGTAAGGTGTGTTTTCATCCGCGATGGGGCGATCCCTCCTTGCAACATATTATAATATTCCTCTTTGGGGCTGTCAATCATTTCAAGGCCTGCCTGCACATCAGATACTACTGCAAATTGAAAAGAAGCACAGACTAAAGGTACTCCTTCACAAATAATTTCCTGTCCTCATAATATGTCTTCAATTTCATAAAACCTTCATCATGTATGACCCATGGCTGTTCCATATATGGCACCACCACCTCATAACCTGCACGTATGAATTCAAAGGACTGAGATGCATCATAAAAATCCCAATGTTTAAATAAATCCTCCCTCCATGGTATATCGTACTGTGTTGCCATGAGCAGACCATCAATCGCCTCCACCGGCTGGTATGGTGAACGAACAATATCCAGAAAGCCGGAATCCAAAGTATGATATACATTATGGGCAAATATCTGCCCAATCCGTTTTCCATACCACATAATTCCGTTTGCAGGCATCTTCGGAGTACCGATACATCCTACCATGCCCACAGCAGGATTACTAAATATCTCCAGCAATCGATAAAGAAAATCCCGGTTAATGATAAATACATCCTGATGCATATATATCTTGTATTTTGCATCTGACGTCTTCATTCCTTCGTTATACCCTGCGGCCATAGAAGCTGCTTCCCAGATAGACAAACAATCGATATCGTAGCCCTCCGGTATGCGCAATCGATTGATATATGTAATTGCTTCCTGTTCGAAATGCTTATCATTCACGCACATAATAATGCAAAACTTTTTTTCATCCATTTATTCGCTCCCACTCAGAAAGTATATGCTTCACATCTTTATTTCCAGGATAATGTGCATCATAATATTTCAAAAGCATCATAGTATTATACAGCTTGTTCTGCTTCATATATTTATCGGCAAGATATAGAAGCATTTTAGGTGGATCTGCACAGATAGTATTAACACAAAAAAACAAGGCAACAGGAGAAAGATGATGGATTTCCACGTAGTCAAACAATTCCTGTTCCTGACTCTCGGTATTTCCATAGTCTGATTTTGTGCTGTGTTCTATGTCGAGGAAAGCAATGTGCCACAATAAAAACTTTATCTCCCGTATTAGGTCGTTGAATTGCTCTAAATGTGTACCCTGTTCAAAAATCACCGGAGATATTTCCTCATAGCGCTCATACTGGTAGATGTTTAAAAGTATATAAACTATAGCAATCTGCTCTCTGTCCGCATAAATCTCATGCAGCTTTGGGTCATGAAACATGGTAAGCAGCCTATCCCATGCTTCCAGTGAATGTTCTTCTAACAAAGAATTAATCTGATTGATCAGCTTTTCTTCTTCCATCTCATAGCTTTCATACCAGTCTTTTTCTTCTAACTCTTTTTCAAGAGCAAATTCTTCCGTTTGACAATACAAAAACTCCTCAGGAGTCATTGTTAATACCTTCATTGTCCTCTCCTTTGTATCACGATATCTGGCATCTGCTCTAATTACTGGTTGTAGGAGCAGCGAATTCTCTCAGCTTTTCACGCACCAGTTCTTCTACCTCGGCCTTTTGTTCTTTTTCACATTCGATAATGTACTGCCGTTTGTTGGCACGCAGCTTCACCTTTATTGTATTTATGTTGTCATTTACGAATTTATAACCTTCAATATGCTCCCAGTCAATGAAAGTTAATCCCACAAACATCCCTTCTTCGGACAATCCGCTGCGGATTCGAGTGGTTATGACAATAAAAAAGATATACATCAGCATAGGTG
>JAIECC010000158.1 GCA_029068665.1 Lachnospiraceae bacterium | reverse complement strand
ATACTGCCAACTATTAAACCTTTTTTCATTTAACACCTGCTCCTTTCTACAAAAAGATACCGCATTTATGCAGGACTTGATTGAAGCTCAAACTGTGAATTATACAAATCGGCGTAGAAGCCTTGTTTTGCTAACAGTTCTTCATGAGTTCCCTGCTCGATGATATCGCCGTCTTTCATAACCAGTATCATATCCGCATCCCGTATGGTACTTAACCGGTGGGCGATAATAAAGCTGGTCCTTCCTTTCATCAGGTTATCCATTGCCTTTTGTATCCGAATCTCGGTTCTGGTATCTACAGAAGAAGTGGCCTCATCTAAAATCAGAATAGGATTATCTGCCAGTATGGCACGGGCAATGGTCAGAAGCTGTTTTTGTCCCTGAGACACATTGGTTGCTTCTTCATTTAACTCCATCTGATAGCCTCCCGGCAGGGTCTGTATAAAGTGATGGGCATGAGCTGCCTTTGCTGCTGCAATCACCTCTTCATCCGTGGCCTCCGGTCGTCCGTACCGGATATTTTCCATAATGGTCCCCTTGAACAGCCAGGTATCCTGCAGGACCATACCAAATTCATTCCGCAGATCATGGCGGTTGAACTCCTTCACATTATTTCCATCTACCAAAATAGCGCCGCTGTTCACATCATAGAACCGCATCAACAGCTTTACCATGGTGGTTTTACCGGCACCGGTAGGACCTACAATGGCCACCTTCTGTCCCGGTGTAACCTTGGCACTGAAGTCATGGATAATAATCTTATCTTCCGTATAACCAAACTGTACATGCTCGAAGTCTACCCGTCCCTCCAGCTTCCTGCCTGCTTCCAATGCCTGTGCCTGCTCCGTCTCCTCCTCTTCATTCAGGAATTCAAAGACACGCTCTGCTGCTGCTGCCATAGACTGCATCATGTTCATGACCTGTGCAATCTGCTGGATCGGCTGGGTAAAGTTCCGGACATACTGGATAAATGCCTGAATATCACCAATGGTAATCCTGCCCTGAATGGCAAGCAAGGCTCCCACAAATGCAACAGCAACATACCCCAGATTGCCCACAAACATCATGATTGGATGCATCATACCGGATATGAACTGGGATTTCCATGCAGATTCATACAGCTTCCGGTTGGTCTTATTGAATTCCTCAATGGCTTCCTTCTGCTTATTAAATGCCTGCACCACCAGATGACCGCTGTATATCTCTTCCACCTGTCCGTTAATACTGCCAAGATATGCCTGCTGGCTCTTAAAGTATTTCTGTGAACGCTTGACCACCAGGGAGATGAGTATCATACTGATTGGAAGAATAATGATTGCAATCAGTGTCATTAACGGACTGATGGATAACATCATCACCAGTACACCGATCATGGTAGAAACCGATGTAATCAGCTGGGTAATACTCTGATTCAGCCCCTGACCCAAGGTATCTACATCATTGGTAATTCGTGACAGTACTTCACCAACTGTCCGGCTTTCAAAATACTTCATAGGCATCCGGTTGATTTTCTCAGAAATCTCCCGGCGCATCCGATAGCAGACCTTTTGGGTAATTCCGGTCATAATCCACCCCTGTACAAAACTAAAGATTGCACTACAGCCGTATAACCCCATAACCAGCAGAAGAATTCTCCCGATTGCCGCAAAATCAATTCCACCGGTTCCGCTAATCTTTGCCATAAGACCTCCTGCCAGCTCTGTGGTGGCAGTTCCCAGAATCTTCGGTCCCACAATATTGAACACGGTACTTCCTATGGCAAAAATCAAAACAACAATAACACCAATCCTAAAATTACCCAGGTAGACCATCAGCTTCCGTATGGTTCCTTTAAAGTCCTTTGCCTTTTCTCCGGTCATCCTTCCCGGTCCATGTCCCATGGGGCGTATCGGTCTTTTTTCCGTAGAATCACTCATGGAAACCAGCCTCCTTTCCCTCTGCTGTATCCGCTGTCTGCTTTTCAAAAGCTTCTCTCCGGCTTCCGGCAAGCTCCTGCTCTGACAACTGTGACTTTGCAATCTGCTGATACACTTCACATTCTTCCAGCAATTCCTCATGGGTTCCTTTGCCCACGATTCTGCCTTCATCCAATACCAGAATCTGGTCTGCATGAAGAATGGTACTGATCCGCTGAGCCACAATGATGACCGTACTGTCCGTTACATGTTCACCCAATGCCTTACGCAAAGCCGCATCTGTCTTAAAATCCAAAGCAGAAAAACTGTCATCAAATATAAAAATCTTTGGATGCTTTGCAATGGCCCTTGCAATAGAAAGCCGCTGCTTCTGGCCTCCGGACACATTGGAGCCGCCCTGTGCAATACTGCTTTCATACTGCTGACTCTTCTCTTCAATAAAATCCTTTGCCTGTGCTATCTCTGCCGCCCTTTGAAGCTCTGCCTCATCCGCATCCGGATTTCCAAACCGCAGATTGGATGCAATGGTTCCGGAGAATAATACACCTTTCTGAGGCACCAGACCGATCTGATTCCGCAGAGATTCCTGAGTCAAAGTCCGTATATCCTTTCCATCAATGGTAATAGAGCCTTCCGTCACATCATAGAATCGCGGTATCAAATGAATCAATGTAGATTTGCCGCAGCCGGTACTTCCGATAATCGCCGTTGTCTCTCCCGGCTTTGCAGTAAAATCAATATCCTCCAGCACATCTGCCTCTGCTCCCGGATATCGGAAATTCACATGATGAAAGGCTACCGTTCCCTCACACTGCTCCAATATCCCCGCGTCCGGAGCATCATTTACCAATACCTCCGTATGCAATACCTCCTCGATACGGTCAGCAGCTACACCGGCCCTTGGCAGCATAATGGAAAACATACAAATAATCAGAAACGCCATAACAATCTGCATGGTATACGTAATAAATGCCGTCATAGAACCAACCTGCATCACACCTGCATCAATCCGATTGGCTGAGATCCAGACAATCAGAATCGAAATTCCGTTCATAATCAGCATCATCATCGGCATCATGAAGGTCATGACCCGGTTGGTAAACAGCATGGTTTTGGTTAAATCCTGATTTGCTTCATCAAACCGCTTTTCTTCCGTATCCTCCCGTACAAACGCCCGTATTACCATCAGTCCGGTCAGGATTTCTCTGGAAATCAGATTCAGGTTATCCACCTTCTTCTGCATGATTTTGAATTTCGGCATGGCAATCAGCATCAAGGTCCCCACAAGTACCAGAATGATAAGAACTGCCAGCACAATAATCCATTCCATACCGGCACCGGTGTTCAGCACATGGAGTACACCCCCAATTCCGATAATCGGAGCATAAATCAACATACGAAGCATCATGGTGGATACAAACTGAATCTGCTGGACATCATTGGTGCTTCGGGTAATTAAAGAAGCAGTGGAAAACTGATCCATCTCCCGATTGGTAAAGGTAACTACCTTTTGGAATATATTTCCCCGCAACTCCATGCCGATTCTGCCGCCGATTCTGGATGCATAAAAACCTGCCAGAATTGCAACCGCTACCATTAGCAGTGTAAGCGCCAGCATCTTACCGCCGGTTACCAGAAGATAATTCTGCTGCAGGGTCTGAATATCCCCACCTGCCGCCTGATACTCTTCAATGGCACAGGCAACCGCCATGGACTGTATCATGGTATCCCCTACGGCTTCCATATTCTTTTCCAGTTCCTCTCTCTGCTGTAGAACCAAGGTATCCTTTTCTGCAGAAGATAAATCTTTCATCATAAAACCGAGCAGGTCTCTGATATCCACATAGGTCTTTCTTACAAGCCTTCCGTCCTCATCTTCTTCCTCTAATTCATAGGTCCGGATAACATTCTCCCGCAAATAATCCAGCATTGCCGGGTCCATATCCAGGCCGCCCTGGGCCTGATTTGAAATCAGTTGTCCTACACTGTCTTCTGGCAGCTTTTTCATATTCCCATTGAGAATTATCGGTATCCGGAACAAATCATCTGCCTGATTCCATGCTTCCATATCATCGGTAATATTCAATTGATAAACAGTACCATTCTGTGCATAAATCTGATTCCAGACCTCTGCTTCCTCCCCAGTCAGAAATAACAGGATTGCCTCATGCTCCTCCTGCCGGATCAATTCCGGTACGCAATGCTCCATCCCCTGGTTCTGAATACCGGTATCAATAATCTTGGATGTATATTCCGGCAGAGATAAATCACACTGTGCCTGTATAATCAGTAATGCAACTACAATGAAAACCAGATACCACTGGTTTTTCATATAACGAAATATTTTAAACACGTCTCATCTTTCCTTCCGTATTCTTCTGCTTAACAAAAGGGATTATATCATATATAGTAATAG
>JAIECC010000157.1 GCA_029068665.1 Lachnospiraceae bacterium | reverse complement strand
AAATTAAGCTGCTTTGAAAAGTCTACAATCTGTTGTTTGACAAGTTCATTTCCTGTTGTGATTATAGGTAAATTGATAAGTTCTTGATAATTGCCGGTAAAAAATACTTGTTCCTCTTCGCCTATCAATACATGTGCAACGATATCCTCTATACGAAAAATATGCCAGATTGAATAAGCAATCGTTTTACTGTGATAACCATCTGCATTTATAAAGGGGATTGCAGTAAACTCCTCTCTGCTCAATTCGTCATTAAATGATGTTAAGGTTTGCATTAACTGATTTCATAAATCAAATAAAATATCAATACTCACTTTATAGATGTCTTTCTTTTTGATTTGTGTCTGCATTGTTTTATTAAGCTCAGACCATTCCTTACTCAAACTCAATCGTCGCCGGCGGTTTCCCAGTACAATCATACATCACCCGGTTTACCCCCTTCACTTCGTTCACAATCCGGTTTGTCACCTTACTCAGCACTTCCCAAGGAATCTCCGCGCTTTCCGCCGTCATAAAGTCCGAGGTACATACTGCCCGGAGTGCCACTGCATAGTCATAGGTTCTCTCATCACCCATAACACCTACGCTGCGCATATTGGTAAGTGCTGCAAAGTATTGTCCCAGTCCTTTATCCACGCCTGCCTTTGCAATCTCCTCCCGGTAAATAGCATCTGCATCCTGTACGATCCGTACCTTGTCAGCAGTGACCTCACCTATGATTCGGATGCCCAGTCCCGGTCCCGGGAACGGCTGACGGAATACCAGATAATCCGGAATCCCTAGTTCCAGACCTGCTCTGCGGACTTCATCCTTGAATAACAAACGAAGCGGTTCAACAATTTCCTTGAAGTCAACATAATCCGGCAAGCCCCCTACATTATGGTGAGACTTTATAACTGCAGATTTACCAAGACCGGATTCAATTACATCCGGATAAATCGTTCCCTGCACCAGGAAATCAACCTTGCCAATCTTCTTTGCCTCTTCTTCAAATACCCGGATGAATTCCTCTCCGATTATCTTTCGTTTGCTTTCCGGTTCTTCTACGTCCTTCAGCTTTTCATAAAACCGTTCCTGTGCATTCACCCGGATAAAGTTCAAGTCATAAGGTCCTTCCGGTCCGAATACTGCCTCTACCTCGTCTCCTTCATTTTTACGAAGCAGTCCATGATCAACAAATACACAGGTCAGCTGCTTTCCAACCGCCTTGGATAATAATACTGCTGCTACGGAGGAATCCACACCGCCGGACAAAGCACACAGTACCTTACCGGTGCCAATCTTCTCCTTTAGCTCCTGAATAGTATGCTCCACAAAGGAATTCATCTTCCAGTCACCCTTACAGCCACACACCTTATATACAAAGTTTGCCAGCATTTTCTGCCCTTCCTGGGTATGCATGACCTCCGGATGGAACTGGGTCGCATATAGCTTCCGCTCCGGCAGCTCCATAGCTGCTACCGGACATACCGGAGTATGGGCAGTTACCTGAAAGCCTGCCGGTGCCTTTGCAATATAGTCCGTATGACTCATCCAGCAGATGGTAGTTGGCTCCACATCCTGAAACAGCACTGAGGATTGATCCACTTCAACCTCGGTTCTTCCGTACTCACTGACCGGTGCAGTCTCTACAGTACCTTCCAGAATATAAGCCATCAACTGGGAGCCATAGCAGATACCGAGAATCGGTATTCCCAGTTCAAATATTTCCTTCTGATATCTTGGAGACTCCTCTGCATATACACTATTGGGCCCGCCGGTAAATATAATCCCCTTGGGATTCATTTCCTTAATCTTTTCCAGACTCAGGGTATAGGGATGCACCTCTGCATACACATTACACTCCCGAACCCGTCTTGCAATCAACTGGTTATACTGACTGCCAAAATCTAATACGATAATTAATTCCTGATTCATAATATATAAC
>JAIECC010000156.1 GCA_029068665.1 Lachnospiraceae bacterium | reverse complement strand
ATAATCCATTGACTGGAAAAAAGAGGAATGCTACTATGAGGATAAAAGAAATGTGATGACTACGGAAGGAAGGCAGGGAACTATGAAAAAAGATACCTTGGATCATATTGATATTGAAATCCTGAATATATTACAGGAAGATGCCAGTACACCAATAAAGGAAATTGCCGCACATGTATTTTTATCCTCCCCGGCAGTATCAGCCAGAATTGAGCGAATGGAGCGGCAGGGGTATATTCTTGGATATCATGCTCAGGTGAATCCCATTGCCTTAGGTTATCACATTAAGGCATTTATCAACCTGGAGATTGAACCGGAAAGAAAAAAGGAGTTCTATCCGTATATTAAAGAACAGCATAACGTGATTGAGTGTAATTGTGTAACTGGTGATTATTCCATGCTTTTGGAGGTGTTATTCCTGAATACCGTAGAATTAGATCAGTTTATCGGGGAACTGCAAAGCTATGGAAGAACAAAAACTCTGATTGTGTTTTCTACCTCAGTTGAACACAGGGGTATTCGCTTATCAACGGAATCATAATACTGTAATTTCTTTTCGTTTCTGGCTGGGTGTGCAGCCGTAGGTCTGGCGGAACAGACGCATGAAGTTCTTATAATTCGTAAAACCATTTCTCTCCAGAATCGTTTGAATTGGCAGGTCTGTGGATATAATATCTTCATATATATAACGAAGCCGAATGGTATTCAGGTATTCTGTAAATGTCATGTTCATATATTTCTTGAAAAACCGGGTAAAATAAGCAGGATTTAAGGCAAGGTGATCTGAGATATCCTGAAGGGAGATATCCTCCCGATAGTGCTGTGTTACATAGTCCATAACGGTAGTCAGTCGTTCCATGTATTTTTCCGTCTGACGATATTCCGTCTGACTGATATCAATTTTGAAATTGTTCATCATCAGATAAAGCAAGTCAAAAATATAACTATAATATTTCAAACGGTAGCCTTCCGGCTTGATATTCCAAAGATCGGTAAGACCATCCAAAATACGGCGGAAGGAGGATAAAAGCTGATCATCCGGCAAAGCAGAATTGGTTTGGAGTGATTCCGATAGCGGAATACCGGGAATGGAACATATATTTTGAAAATGAGTATAGTCAGCATCCGGTATACAGGTTTTTAAAAAGCTTTGAGGAATCTGAATCAATAAAAAATGGCTGAAGGTCTGGCTGCTGGTAGAATGAACCACTTTAGAATCAATAATAATGAACTCACCCTTGGTCAGAACATAAGACCGCTGTTCCATGTTGATTATGGATTCGCCATCTAAGAC
>JAIECC010000155.1 GCA_029068665.1 Lachnospiraceae bacterium | reverse complement strand
ATGATATATTTGTAGTATAAGCAGTTGCCTAATTGATTTATTCATAGTATTTGTTCAGAATTTACCTGATATATAACTACGGAATATGTAGTTGAACATGTACTATAATAAAGAGAGGGAATTATATGAAAGTATGCTTTCCTTTTATGATGATTAAAACTGGATTTTAGTCTGCCGGGCAGGGTTTGGAAAAATAACTGCCCGCATTGTATTTTAAAGGACAGTTTTCTTGACGTAGATGTTGACAGTACAAGGGGTAAAATGAAGATGACACTTACACAATTAAAGTATGCAATTACAGTTGCAAATGCAAATTCCATGAATGAAGCGGCAAGAAGCCTGTTTATTTCACAGCCAAGCCTTTCTGCCGCCATGAAGGACTTAGAAGAGGAAATCGGAATCGAATTGTTTCGGCGGACCAACCGGGGAATCTCTGTTACACCGGAGGGAGAGGAATTCATTGGCTATGCCCGGCAGGTGGTGGAGCAGTATCAGCTGATTGAAACCAAATATGTGAATAAGGAGCAGGTAAAGAAAAAGTTCAGTGTATCCATGCAGCATTATACCTTTGCAGTCAATGCTTTTGTAGAAATGGTGAAGCAGTTTGGCATGGATAAGTATGAGTTTGCCATACATGAAACCAAGACTTATGATGTGATTACCGATGTGAAGGATTATAAGAGTGAAATCGGCATCTTGTATATCAACGATTTTAACCGTCAGGTACTGACGAAGCTGTTCCGGGAATACAATCTGGAATTTCATTCGTTACTGGAATGCAGGATCTATGTCTATATGTGGAAGGGACATCCCCTGGCAGGGAAGAAGGAGATTTCCCTGGAGGAATTAGAAGAATATCCTTGTCTTTCCTTTGAGCAGGGGAATTATAATTCCTTTTATTTTGCAGAAGAGGTATTAAGTACCTATGAATACAAGCGTTTAATCAAGGCAAATGACAGGGCCACCATGCTGAATCTGATGGTGGGGCTGAATGGTTATACTTTATGCTCCGGTATCATTTGTGAGGATTTGAATGGCTCTGATTATTGCGCAGTAAAACTGAAATCTGATGAAGTCATGACAATCGGATATCTGGTCCGGAAGGGAGCGGGAATCAGTAAGCTGGGACAAAAATATTTGGAAGAAATTTCCAAGTATAAAGATAAAGCCCTTTGTTAGCAGACAAATAAGCTGATTTGTAAGAAAATGGTAAGAAAATCAATGCTTATTATAGTGAAATACCAATAGGAATATGTTATACTGAATTCATTATTACAAAATCATAATCAAAAAAGGAGAATGCTATCCAGACCAATATGGTTTGCCTGGCGGATTTGTGATATGGATGAAAACAGTAGATACATTTATATTATAATTTCGGAAACAACCACACGATTCGGTTATGTTCTTCGTCGTGTGGGAAAGGTTCGCTTCAACCATGCAGCAGTAGCCTTGGATGAAGAATTAAATGAATGGTATTCCTTTGCAAGAAAGCAGTATCATGCTGCTTTGATTTGTGGTTTGGTAAAGGAGAATATAGACCGGTATACTCTGCGGCGGTACTCAAATGTACAAGCAGTTATTTTCCGGCTTCCGGTTACTGAGGAGCAGTATCAGGATGTACGAAAGATGATTATGGGAATCGAACAGGATAAGGAATATATGTATAACTTGTTTTCTGTTTTGACGTTTCCGTTGTTAAAAGGTTTTTCCATTTATAAAGCATATTCCTGTATTGAATTTACTGCAACCGTCTTAATGCTGCTTGGAATTTCGTTGTCGAAGCCAACCTATCAGTATACTCCGGATGATTTGCTGGAGCTTTTGGCAGAGTATAAATTCTTTGAAGGAAATCTGCTGGATTATAAAAAACCGGCTGAACGGGATGACTATTATTTTAAGCCAATGCGGTTCTCCCAAGTATTTCAAAGCATTTGGGACTTGCTTCGTATTGCAAAACGTTCTGTTTTGAGTGGCCTAAATGGATAAGGTAAAGTTGGAAGAGCCTGTTTTTGAAGGCTCTTCTTTTTTATCTTGACATATACCCCTATGGGGTATATGATACATTTGTGTAGAAAATGGGAATGGTGGTAAGAATCTACCGAAAAAGAATGTTGGGAAAGGAAGAGCAGATTATGGGAGAAGAGACAGAATGCAGCTGTCATAAGACAAAAGAACGTTCTGAAAAGGAATACAAGGATTTGATTCATCGTTTGAACCGGATAGAAGGACAGATTCGGGGAATTAAAGGGATGGTGGAGCGGGATGCGTATTGTACGGATATTCTGGTTCAGGTATCCGCAGTAAATGCCGCTTTAAGCAGTTTTAATAAAGTTTTACTGGCAAATCACATAAAAACCTGTGTAACAAGAGATATTAAAGAGGGAAAAGAAGATACTGTGGATGAACTGGTAGAGACATTACAGAAGCTGATGCGATAGAAATATTGGAACTTAAAATGACTGAAAGGAAGGCAGGTGAAGGATATGGAGCAGTATACAGTTACAGGCATGAGTTGTGCTGCCTGCAGTGCCCGGGTAGAAAAGGCGGTTTCCAAGGTAGAAGGTGTAACCTCCTGTACCGTGAGTCTGCTTACGAATTCCATGGGAGTGGAGGGAACGGCAGCACCTCAGGCAATTATGAAAGCAGTAGCAGATGCAGGCTATAGTGCAGCACCTAAGGGAATGGCATCCGGAGCAGGTGATGCCGGAAAAAGGATGGCCGGAACTATGGCAGAAGCAGAAGAAGCTTTACGGGATAAAGATACACCCATGCTGCGTAAACGACTGATTGCTTCCCTGGGTTTTCTGATTATACTTATGTATATTTCCATGGGACATATGATGTGGAACTGGCCGGTTCCGTCTTTTTTGCATAACAATCATGTGGCAATGGGACTGATTCAATTATTGCTGACAGCCGTCATCATGGTGATTAACCAGAGGTTCTTTATTAATGGATATAAAAGCCTGTTTCATGGAGCGCCGAACATGGATGCTTTGGTGGCATTAGGTGCTACAGCAGCATTTGTATACAGTACCTATGCCTTATTTGCCATGACAGATGCACAGGTACGGGGAGATATGGATGGAGTTATGCATTACATGCATGAGTTTTATTTTGAATCTGCTGCCATGATACTGACCTTGATTACGGTAGGAAAGATGCTGGAGGCGATTTCTAAGGGCAGGACAACAGATGCTCTGAAGAGTTTGATGAAACTGGCACCAAAAACAGCAAGGGTCATCCGGGATGGAACAGAAGCAGAGGTATCCATTGAGCAGGTAGAGCCGGGGGATGTTTTTGTGGTTCGTCCAGGGGAAAATATACCTGTGGATGGCATTATATTGGAAGGAAACAGTGCTGTTAACGAGGCGGCTCTTACCGGGGAAAGCATACCGGTAGACAAAGCAGAGGGAGACCGGGTATCTGCGGCAACCGTAAATCAATCCGGTTTTTTGAAGTGTAAGGCAGTCCGGGTTGGAGAAGATACCACATTGGCACAGATCATCCAGATGGTCAGTGATGCAGCGGCAACAAAGGCACCCATTGCAAAGGTAGCAGATAAGGTATCTGGTGTGTTTGTACCAATTGTGATTGGGATTGCTTTGATAACCATTGCTGTATGGCTTCTGGCAGGAGAAGGTGTGGGCTTTGCTTTGGCCAGGGGGATTTCGGTTCTGGTCATCAGCTGCCCCTGTGCATTGGGACTGGCAACACCGGTTGCCATTATGGTAGGAAATGGCGTAGGTGCCAGAAATGGTATTATGTTCAAGACGGCAGTTTCTTTAGAGGAAACGGGAAAGGTACAGATTGTGGCATTGGATAAAACCGGAACCATAACCAATGGGGAACCGAAGGTAACGGATGTGATTCCTGTAAATGGAATGCCCCAGAAGGAATTGTTGTCTTTTGCCTGTGCCTTAGAAGCAAAAAGCGAGCATCCATTGGCGAAGGCTGTGATGGAACGGGCAAAGGCAGAGCAGCTGGAGGTAAAAGAGGTTACAGAGTTTCAGGCTCTTCCGGGAAATGGGTTATCTGCAAAGCTGGGGAGCGCAGCTCTTTATGGCGGAAACTATGCATTTATTCAGGAACGGGCAGAAATATCAAATTCCATAAAGCAGCAGTCGGAGGCCTTGGCAGAACAGGGAAAAACCCCATTGTTTTTTGCCAGGATTACGGATAAGGGAACCCATGAATTTATGGGAATCATTGCAGTTGCAGATGTCATCAAGGAAGACAGCCCTCAGGCGGTAAAGGAATTACAGAATATGGGGATTCATGTAGTCATGCTCACTGGTGATAACGAAAGGACCGCCCGGGCCATTGGAGCACAGGCGGGGGTGGATGAGGTGATTGCCGGGGTGCTGCCGGAGGGTAAGGAAGCTGTAATCCGGGAATTAAAAGAAAAGGGCAGAGTTGCCATGGTAGGAGATGGAATTAATGATGCACCTGCGCTTACCCGTGCAGATATGGGAATTGCAATCGGAGCCGGAACAGATATTGCCATCGATGCGGCAGATGTGGTATTAATGAAGAGCAGACTTAGTGATGTGCCGGCAGCCATACGGTTAAGCCGGAGGACCCTGACGAATATTCATGAGAATCTGTTTTGGGCATTTATTTATAATATTATTGGGATTCCGTTGGCGGCAGGTGTGTGGATTCCGTTATTTGGCTGGCAGTTGAATCCCATGTTTGGTGCTGCTGCCATGAGTTTGTCTAGCTTCTGCGTAGTGACCAATGCACTGCGGCTGAATCTGGTTCGTATTCATGATGCAGGCAGGGACCGGAAAATCCGAAACAGGAAGCAATATAAGCAAGAAAATAAGGAGGAAAAAAACATGAACAAGACAATGAAGATTGAAGGAATGATGTGTGGACACTGTGAGGCGAGAGTAAAGAAAGCTTTGGAGGCTTTGCCGGAGGTTGCAGAGGCAGTAGTCAGCCATGAGGCGGGTACGGCAGAGATTCGTCTGGAACGTGAGGTTGCAGAAGAAGTATTAAAGAAGGCAGTAGAGGATCAGGACTATAAGGTACTTGCTATTCAGTAATCCCTTGATAAGAATGTACTGACACATTCATTTGGTGGGGAAGGAGCATATATGTTAGATCAATTTTCAAGAACGGAATTACTGCTTGGCAGGGAAGCCATGGAACGGCTGGAGCAAGCCAGAGTTGCTGTGTTCGGCATCGGAGGTGTAGGCGGATATACAGTAGAGGCATTGGTGCGCAGCGGCATTGGTGCCATTGATTTAATTGATAATGATACAGTCTGCCGGACAAATCTGAACCGGCAGATTATTGCGGTGGGAAGTACTATAGGAAAATATAAGGTGGATGTAATGAAGGAGCGGATTCTGGATATTAATCCTGACTGCAGGGTAGAAGTACATAAGTGTTTTTATCTGCCGGATACCAGGGACGACTTTGATTTCTCCCAGTATTCTTATGTGGTGGATGCAGTAGATACAGTGACTGCCAAGCTTCAATTAGTGGTGGAAGCAAAAGAAAAGGGTGTGCCGATTATCAGTAGTATGGGTGCCGGAAATAAGCTGGACCCTACGGCATTTGAAGTGGCAGATATTTATCAGACCTCTGTATGTCCACTGGCAAAGGTGATGCGGAGAGAGCTAAAAAAGCGGGGAATACCGGAACTGAAGGTCGTGTACTCCAAGGAACCCCCTGTGGACTTGATGAGAAAAGAAGGAACCTATGAGGAAGAGGAGGATACCGGCTTATCAGAAGCAGAGCCGAAGAGAACAGAACGACGTGCAGTGCCCGGCTCAACTGCTTTTGTACCATCTGTGGCAGGATTAATTATTGCTTCGGAGGTAATCAAAGATTTAATTATGAGGCAATAAATTATTACCCAATTTAGATGATTTGTATTCATGACAATAAAACATACAATTCCGATATTGACAATAGGGATTAATAAGGTATAATTA
>JAIECC010000154.1 GCA_029068665.1 Lachnospiraceae bacterium | reverse complement strand
GTCATCCATATCCGCAATGGTTCTTGCCACCCGGAGAATCCTGTCATAGCCACGGCTGCTAATATTTCCTTTTTCATAGATGGTCCCTAAAAAATCTTCCTCTTCTTTTGTCAACGTACAATACCTGCGAATACCTTCTGTGGTCAGCTGGGAATTATAGTGAAATTTCTGATCCCGGTAACGTTCCCGCTGTAATTGATGCACCCGGCTGACTCTGCTGCGAATCCTTTCGGAAGTCTCCTGGCTTTCTTTATTTATGATTTCCTGAAAACCGATCGGCTGTATGGTAATATGCAGATCCATCCGGTCTACAATGGCCCGGCTGATTCTTCTTTGGTAACGCAGAATCTGCTCCACAGAACAGTTGCAGCGGCTTCGGTCCGGATAGCAGCCACAAGGGCAGGGATTCATGGCACCAACTACCATTACTCTGGCGGGAAACTCCACTGCCCTCTGAAACCTTCCAATAGTTACCTGTCCATCTTCCATAGGCTGGCGCAATGTCTCGATTACCGACCGGGAGAATTCCGGAAGTTCATCTAAAAACAGCACACCGTTATGAGCCAGACTGATTTCCCCCGGCTGTGGATGGACGCCGCCGCCAATAAAGGCACTGCTGGTAATGGTATGATGGGGTGCCCGAAAAGGCCGCTTATATATCATCCTGCCTTCTGCAGGAAGCAGTCCCCGGACACTATAAATCTTAGTCAATTCCATCTGTTCCTCTGGTGACAAATCCGGCAATATCCCTGCCAGACACTTGGCCGCCATGGTCTTTCCGGCACCGGGCGGTCCACTCATTAACAGATTATGCATACCGGAAGCTGCGACTTCCATCACGCGCCGCAGCACCGGTTGACCCTTTAAATCCCGAAAATCACATATCAGTGGTTCCCCTCCGGTTTCCTCTTCCTGTTCCGGCTGATAGTACCGGTGTTCCCATTCCTCCCGGCAGTTCAGCAGAGCTACCAATTCCTCCAGACTGCTTATGCCCATTACCTTCAGTCCTTGTACCATAGCTGCCTCCTGCTGATTTACTTCCGGTACAACAAGTACCCGGAATCCCTCCTGACGAGCCTGGTCTGCAATGGGTAAAATCCCGTGAATCGGAAGCACATCCCCGTTTAACCCCAATTCTCCGAGAAATACCATGGATTCTACATATTCCTGAGGAATATAGCCCATAGAAATCAAAATAGAAATTGCAATGGGCAGATCAAAACCGGAACCACCCTTTCGAATGTCTGCCGGAGACAGATTCACCACAATCCGCTTGGGTGGCAGAATATATCCGGCATTCCGCATAGCGGTTCGAATCCGTTCACCGGACTCTCTTACTTCACTGGAAAGGTATCCCACCATATGAAAGGAAGGAAGACCGTCTGATACATCTGCTTCTGCCTGAATCATGAATCCCTGAATACCCAAAATGGTTCCGCTGGTTACACTACTATACATACTGTTCCTTTCCCGCCCGGAACAGACTCCATAGCTATTGTAACCTACGAAACCATTTTAATCAATTATTTTTTTACTTTTTTATAAATATTTTCGTTTTACTTACGCAAAAATTTATTTGTCTAATATTTTCTTTAATTCATCCATAAAGGTATTAACATCTTTAAATTCCCGATATACAGAAGCAAATCGAACATATGCCACCGGATCCAGATTCTTAATCTCATCCATGACGATTTCACCAATCACCGTACTTTCTACTTCTTTTTCCTCCAGGTTAAACACCTTTGTCTCAATAGCATCCAGACATTGTTCAATCTGCTCTGCCGGCACCGGACGCTTATGACAGGACTTCAGGATGCCGGAAGCAATCTTAGCTCGGTTATAAGGTTCCCGATTCTTATCCTTTTTAATAACAATCAAAGGAATGGATTCGACCTTTTCATAAGTGGTAAATCGTCTGCCGCAGGCATCACATTCCCGGCGGCGACGAATGGAAGTATTGTCATCTGCCGGTCTGGAATCAATGACACGGGTATTGTCTACAGCGCAAAATGGACATTTCATAAGGTATTCCTCCGTAATTCGTACTTTAATCCTCTTTCTTTTTTACAAGTGCTTCTACCAGATCGATGTCCACCAGAATAATATCGGGACCGATCCGTACAATATGACAGAATTTTATTACATATTCCGTAACCGGACAGAAACAGCCAAAAAACCTGCCTGGCCCCGGTACAATCAAGGCTTCCACCTTGCCGTTACAGGAATCGAATACAAGATCCGAAACAAATCCCAATCGCTTACAGTCCTTACAATTAATAACTTCCCGCTGCTTTAAATCACAAAAACGCATATGTAGCTCCGCAACATTTATTATACCTATTATATGTAAGATATTGGAATTGGTTCTGATGGTTTCGGATTTGGGATTCCGCATCAGAGTAGACTTTCCGCAGTGCAACTCGGAAAACCTTCGTTTCTGACTGATTTGTATTCTACTGCAATCCGACCTCAGGACTCCTCCCAGCTTCGCTGGGTCCCTCCTCAGGTCAAACAT
>JAIECC010000153.1 GCA_029068665.1 Lachnospiraceae bacterium | reverse complement strand
GGTCAAAATCAGTATCACAAAAGGAAACGCAGATAAAATCAAAAAGAATGCCGCCTGCGTCGCATAGGCAGATACATGATCTTCCTTTATTCTTATCAAAAATTCCCGTATAATCCGTATGATTCGATTCACGTTGCCACCTGATTTCTATTCTATCCTGTCTTCCGATTCCAATTCTTTCCCTGGTTTTATTGATAAATATTCCAGATTTCAACACCGGTATAATAATGCTGAATGATTTCTTCTGCAGTATATCCAAGCTCCGTCATGGCTTTCGTACCATTCTGACTCATTCCCACACCATGTCCGAAGCCGCCTCCTACAATAACAAAATTACCTGCTTCATTCTTTTTCACATAGTAGAAGGGACTTGGAAGCAGAGACCAGCCGATTGACTCTGCACCATCCTGCCGATGAATCGTTACCTCTGCTGGTGTCATCAGAGCCCGGGCATTGGTCTGTCCCGTCACCTGAATGGTTGCTTCCGTTCCCACAATTGTTATTTCCTTCACGATACCACTTTTTCCCCTTAATGTAACAGAAATATCCTGTACCTGCCCAATAGAAGAAATCGGCTGACTGATATAAGTACCGTCTGCCTGCAAAGTCCGGATTCTGTCCGGATTTGTCTCGTAACGCTGTGCCAGCGTCCCGTTAATCGCCGCCGTCATCTCCTCCGGTGTATACTCAATCTCCCACCGGTACAGGGAATAATCCTTCTCATAGGTATTATACCCACTGCTATCTGTCATAAAATCCCGAAATGCTGCTTCCTCTGAAAAATCAACGTCAGGCCCATTGTCACATTCCAGCTTATCCGTCAGATATGGCAAAGGTTCTCCATCCCAGACATCACTATTGTTACTGGTAGTACCACAGGAGGTTGAAAAAAAATAAGCTTCTATCACTTCGCCATTGTAAAAGGGAACCATTCCATAGGTATCCTTTACCGCCAGAATCGACTCCTCGCTCTCTGCCACTGCATTATATACCTGTGTCATGGTACTGTCATCCAGATGCGCACCATACTTGGCATAACTGCCGTCCATCATCTTGGCATAGGCATAGCCTCTGGCACAGATTGCCTGCACCTGCAGGGCCTCCTGTCCGTAAGAGGTAGGCATCTCACTTGGAACCACGGTATACAGATATTCCTCCATGCTCAGTTCATTTACTATCGTAAGACCACTGTCCCCATAAGGAGCAACTTCAATCGTACCACGGTAGGAAGGTGCAACTCCGTTTCTGGTAATGGACAAAATCTGAATTTTCCCGTTCTCCGCATTTGGAGAAAGAACCACTCTGCCTTCCGCCATGTACCCACAGGTCATAGTCAGCTCCAGCTCTTCCCCGGCCTCAAACACTTTGGTCTGCCCGCTAAACTTCATGGTATATGGACAATCTGCCGTTATCTTCACACTGGAATGAATCAAAGAGGTATAATCGCTATTTCCCAGCACTACCCGTATATTCTCCGCACGAATGGGCTCCGTAATCAAAGCAGCTTCAATCACACCATCTGCCACCACAAAATTCGTACTGGAATATCCTACCAGTATCTGGGAGGTGGGCTCAACTGCCAGTTCCCCGTAAATCTTATAAATCCTATAATAATCAGATAAGCCCAGCATTCCATAATTCTCCAGCTCTACTCCATCCGGAGATACAGACAGGACCTTAGCCGTAATCACATCTGATTTTAAAATAATATCCGTAATTCCCTGTGTATTCACACGAAGATCAGCCAAAGAGCCATTCAATCCCTCCGGATTCTCTTCGGAAGACAGGTTGCAGCTCAGGGTTTTATGATATCCATTGATAAACAAATGCACCTCTGTCTCATCAGAGGTTTCAATCCAGACATTGGATAAGGTAATTCCTTCCGTTCCCTCTCCGGTAAAATCAAAAATCTGCTGCTCTGTTCGATAGACCCGGATAATCCGGTCTTCGGAAGTCCGAAGCTGCTCTGCCAGCAACTCCTGTCGTTCCTTTCCCATCGCTTCAACCGTATACCGTCCTTCCGGCGTTACAATTGATAGCTGTAGAGAACCATCCTCCAGTTCCTCCTCCACAGCATCCAGAACATATAAGGATTCTACCCATACCCCTTCTGTACCGGTTCTTCGGACCAGATATTCATAAAAGCTCTGGAATTCTTCTCTGGAAAGATATTTTTCTGCCTTCCCCTGCAGCAAAAAACCAATCGAAGTTTCTGTTTCCATATCTCCCTGAACGACAGCTTCCAACTGGTCTTCTTCCATACCCAGCAGAATCTGAAGCACCTGCTTTCCATCTTCGATTGTAAACCCGCTGTTGTCATCCAGCTCCACTTCCAGAACCGTCCTTCCTTCCTGTAACAGTTCCAGCATAGCTTCTGCTTCCTCACGTCCGTAATAAGAATCCGGCTGGACAGTCCGGAAGAAAAAATAGTGAATCAGTATGGCTCCAAAGATTCCCCCTGCAACCAGTACAGCAGCAAGTATTATTCCAATTTTACTTCTTTTTTTCAATATGTAAACCTCTGATTTCTAAAAATTTGCTGACACTTTACGTTACATGAAACATCTGCTCTATGGAAAAATATGCGTACAAGATAAAAAGCAGCATTCCTGCTGCTTTTTATCTCTAAGTAACACCCAAAATGCCGGTTCCCTCTTTTGACTCCTAGCATAGCTAGGTGGGTGTCCGCATCTGGTTTCCTGTCTTCCACTGCAATTGGAGGCTTGACATTCCACCTGGAAATATAAGACTCCCGTATCAATGAATGTAGGTTCAAAATTAAGGGAATTATCGTACATTTCAGGCTTTCATAGCCAATGTAACACGAACCAGCAACAATGATGTCACTTCCTGTTACAGCTATTATAACCTATTCATATGTAAAAGACAAGTAAATTATTCATGCCTGTCTTTTGCTTATCTTGTCAATCCTTACCAGCATTTATTCCGGACTATGAATGAGGATTTCAACCTCCTTGTGTCCATAGCTCATAATCTTACTGCGGATATTCGCTTTCATTTCTTCATTGCAATTCACACTGACCATATCGTATAGCTGCATCACATATTCTGTCCAGCAGTCATAGATTTCTGCCCGAATCTCTGCATCATCTGCTTCCTCTGCCGTAGCAGCAATCTCCTCTTCATCCTGCAGCATCAGTTCCTCTACTGCTTCATCAAAATCATAATCAAACTCATCATATTCATCCTCAACCTCATAAGGATCATTCATAACCGGAACCGGTCTCGGTCTTACCTCGCCGTATGCAATTCGTTCCAGTTCCTCTGTTCGAACCAAAGCGCAATCATACATTTCAATAATTAATGCCTTGATGCATTGCTGCTCAGTCTCAAAGTAATGATAAAGCCGCTCCACCGGCATGTCCTTTGGACAATCCTCTACTTCCCGGATGTTATACCAGTAATTCTTGGCACAGGCAATGGTCCGCTGACGAATGGACTTCTGCTTCTCCCGAATGACAACATTTTTCTTCGTTCGGTGCTTATCAAAATGATAAGCTGCAAATTTATAAGACCATATGAGCAAATAGACCAGGACAACGCCTAATACAATGGTACATATGGTATTTCCAACTGACTCAAACATGATATACTACCTTTCTCTAATCTGCCCTTGGCATTCTTATTGCTTATTATACAACAGAACCGTCTCATATTTCAACTAATACCAATGCAACAATTACCCAAAACCGGAATTACCGACAAAAAACTTGAAACCAAAAAGAAACTGCCGTACCCATGATCTCATGAATACAGCAGCCCTTCGTCTTAATTATTTTGGAATTAGGTTAAATCCAGTAAATCTCGAACAAGCACTATTTTAATTCGTTTCGTCAATACCGTTCCATCTTCTAAGGTTGCCCGAACAACAATGTAGGTATATTTACCACCATACAAATCATTCTTGCCCTTAAAATAGTTCTGTCTTGTTACCAGTGCCGGATGATTTTCCTTTGTCAGAATATATACATCACCATTATTCAAATGTGTAATTACATCATCTGCAAGTGGTATACGGACATGCCAATCATCATCAATGTAATTCTCCGGATTTTCCATGCCCGGCTTATAATCCAGATCATAGAATGCTTCAATCGTTTTTACCGGAGAACTCGGATTCTCAATTCCAAACGCAAATTCCGGATAAGAAACGTTTGATGTTACATCAATATGATATCCATTATCTGCATCCCGTTTTACTACTACACCCGGTGCTTTGGTAATACCATCCGGATCAAAGAGCACCAATTCCGGCTCCTCTACCGTCTTTTTCTTGTGCTTGTTTGCCATATTGATCAAGACATTCAGGAACAACCGACGTTCATCATTATTATCCCGCTCATCACCGGTAATCAATGCATGACCAGCACCACAGTAAAAAATATTACCAATGGAATAGATATAATAGTTATCTGCACCATCCTTCGGTGTTGCTGCGTAGAAGGAAGAATTCTGCTTAGTCTCTTTTGGCGTATCTCCAGTATTATCTGCCGCCAAAGTATACCATACCGTTACCTCATCATTCTCCAAATCCAGCGCAAATGCCTGACTATGGGTAGCGGAAATACGCAAATCCGATGCAATAAAGAATGGATACGTAGTAACAACGCCCCGGTTAACCTGAGTTGCCTTTGTCGTTCCGGTCTTCTCCAAAGGTCCCATTGCCTTAATATTATACCGAATTGCAGTCTCTACCTCAAATTCAGCATAAATATAACGCAATGACGTACCATTATTCGTACGATATACGTTAAAGTAATCCGTATAACCCAACAAACCGATTTTCCCGTCAGCTAGAGATGTCAGGGAAGTCCATGTACTTACCGTAGAATCCCATACAGAACCGGAATATGCACTGCTCATACTAAGGTCATAGACCTCTTCCGATGCTAAGTTCGTCAGGAAATACCGCTTTGCGTCCGTACTGGTATATTTAGAAAATCCGGTGGTTCCGGTACCATTTACCGCCTCTAAATTGTCATATGGAGACATACCTATTTCAGGCCGCATATTCTTCGTCAGTGTCACCGCATGACTTGATTCATTAGAATATGTCATATTATCATGGGTCATCAACAGGCTGCCGCCATCTTCCACTTCCTTACCGGCTTCATCTGTATAAGTATAATTCGTAAATGCCAGTAAATCATCAGTTGCATTCTGACTGAAGTCCGTCATGTCACCTGCATAGTCATCCAAAAATCCAATTACTATAACATCATAATTCATTCTTAAATACTCTTCCGGTCCATATGCCATCATGCTGTAATGACGATACCGCCGGTAAGCATCAACCATTATATCATGTACATCACAGTATGGCCGATAAACGGAAGCATAAAACAAATATCCACTCTCACCCCAATTACTTCCACCATACAACCCCGGGTTTAAGTAGAAGACTCGGAAATAATCCCGAGATTGCAGTATCTGATCAATACCATATGTGTTAAATACTTTTGTAAGCGTGTTTGTAACAGTGCTACCATCCCAAGTATTCGTATATGTATACGTACCTGTGTAGCTTCCGGTATCCCGAATGGTAATCAAAGCTTCCCGTAATGTATCCTCTACTTCCTTCAGTTGCGCATATTCCGGAGTACCCTCCGTCAGATAAGCATCGTACAACTCTTTTGCTGCCTCTGCTTCCGCCAGATATGCCGCTCTCTGCTCTTCCGTAGAAGTTCTGGCTGCCTTGGCATAATATTCGATATCATCCATATACATAATATCCAAAGACAAGTCATACTCATCCGAAACCAAATCCATGTAGTTGTAATCCCGATCCTCATGACCTTCGGCACTATCATAGCGATTTACACTCAAGGTTGTCATATACTTACCCATGATTCCAGCATTTCCAGCCACTCCATTGGGGTCACTATGAGCAATTGCATTACTATTGAACCATACTTCATCACTCACACCTTGAGTACCATATGGAACCGGATCGTAACCATGGTTATTTGCCTCTCCATATTTGGAATATAGGTACGGATTACCACTAGTCTGCTGATAGTTCTTATCCAGATAGAAAGTGTGACCATCTGGCGCAGTTGGATTCGATGCGCTACAGTTTTGTGCTGTCATAGGCATAATCTCCAGAATACTGGCCTGCCTCTTTGGCTGATCCTCCAGTTTGGCAAAAACTGTGATTGCAGAATAACCGGTAGCTGCCTTGGTTGTAACATCCTGTACCACAATCTTCCAGTTAAATGCACCAAAATCATCTTCCGGATACTTAAAAGATAATTCCGCCGTATCTCCTGCAAAAGCCACTTTGTCAATCCGCTCACCTTTACTAGTTGCAGTACCCATATCAAATTCGGCATTGTCATCTACATCCTCTAACAATACTGCCTGATACTCATGACCTTCAATCGGATTCAACAGCTTAACCGTCCACTCAACTGTACGTCCTGTCAACTCCGTCTTACTATCACCTTCTACATAGGTCAAAGCTGTGGTATCAATAGTAAACTTTGGACGTGCACTGCTATTCTCACTATAAACACAATTATATAACTGCTGACTCAGATAATCATTAAATACCGTTACTGTTGCAGCAGAACCATAGAATCCACTTGGATTTTCCTGACGCATTTCACCATTTGCCACACAGTAATCTGTAAAGAAGATATCAGAACTTCCTGTATACACTTTACGATTTTCCCAATTGGTCAATACAGAAGTCTTATTCGCCTCTTCCGCATATTTACACAGCTTGAACATATTACAGTCCGGATCCATATAGAGATTCTTATATCCATCCTCCTTGGCCAGTACATATGCTCTCCAAATCTCATTACTGAATACAATCGGCATACCTGCATCAATATAGGCCTTTAACTGTGTCAATCTGTCATAAGTAATATCATTACCATTTGTTAATGTATAACTATATGGATTGGGTTTCAGTCTGCCTCCGTTAATTGCAGTAATTTCTCCTGTATGCGTATACATACTGAATACCGCAAGATGCGAATTCCAAGACGGCCGGCCATACCAGTTTGTGAGTCCATATGCTGTGCTATTCTTGAACGCAGACATATTACCTCCAATATAAATCAGGTCATAGCTGTCAGCGACATCTGCCTTGGCCGTAATATATTCATCCGTTGACATCTGAACCAATTCAATCTGGTCTGCACTCATATTCAAGGCATAGGAAATCTTTGCCAAAGACAAATCCCATTGATAATACTCATGAGTCATTTTGCCGTTTTCATCTACAAAATTATCAATCTCTGATGTATTCAGCACATTAGAAGGGACAGTATAGTAATTTCCAAGTGGATTCTTACCATTAATCTGATCGCCCGCAATCTCTGAATTTGTATATCCACTCAGTTCGGACGTAAAAGTAATAGTTGATGCCAGTTCCTTATCAATCGGATAACATGGCTGCAATTCCAATACCCGGTACGCAGTTGTAGATACAGAACCACTTCCACCGCCACTGCCGCTGCCGGCATGGGTCCGATAGGTACTCTTATTAATTAACGTAACAATCTTATTAATCT
>JAIECC010000152.1 GCA_029068665.1 Lachnospiraceae bacterium | reverse complement strand
CTTCCGGGCCTCTTCCTCTGCTCTCCTGCGGGCTTCTTCCTCTGCCTGCCGTCTGGCTTCCTCTTCTGCCTTCCACTTTTCCCGCTCCTGACGTTCCTGTTCCTCCAGTTCCGCCAGTTTATTCCTGACTGCTTCTGCCTTTCTGGCTTCCGCTGCTAACCGCTCTTCTTCTTCTCTCTTTGCTGCCTCGTATTTCTTTTCATCTTCATCATCAGAGAATTCAATGTCATACATACTCTTGACATTATTCGGATCCAGATTCTCCGGCTCTATCGGAATCACATTCACTACATTTCCCTGATCATCCAACACAGGCTCATCCGAAGCATCCGAATTCTTCGCAAATTCCTTTGGTTCCTTTTCTTTGTCCGAATCGCCTTCCAATATGTCATCAGACAATCCCAAACCACCAAAATCATTGCCTCCATCTAAAGTTTCCCCGGTTAATCCGAAATTATCCAAGGTTTCACCCAGAGAACCGGTATCCTCCAGTGATTCACTCCCCGTTCCTTCATCAGAAACACCTTCGAAAGATATTGTTTCTTCCTGCCGCACTACAGTCTCCGGCTCCTTAACTTCCTCCTGCTTTGGAGCTTCCGGAATCGGTTTTTTCTCCTCTACTGCTTCTGCCTGCTTCTGTTCAGCAGCCTTTTCTTCCTCTTGCTTGTTGTCTCCATCCGGATTCCAAGGGCGGAATTTCTGGGTCGTCTGAGACTGAGCCGGTTTACCGGATACCTTTTCCTGCATTTCCTGCTCTTTCGCCAACTTTGCTGCTTTTGCTGCTTTTTCTTTTTCTACCTGGGCTCTAACCGCTGCAATTAACGCATCTCTCTCATTCATACTCTTCTTCTAGGCGCTCCTTTCTATCATTATAGGTCCTTATTTTATTTCTCTAATCCTTCGGTTCATTTTCATCCCGATAAGATTTTACCATTGCCTGGGTAATAGTACTTGCACCAACCAGATTCATAAGGAACTCATCCAGATCCAAGTCTTCTTCTTGTTCAGCAACTGAATTCTGTCCTTCCTTATCATCCTCCTTCCGCTCTTCTTCGATCAACTGCATTAGCTTTTCCAATCGTTCTTTCGGACTGAGGGTTTCCTCCACTTCAAACAGCTTAGGCTGGTATGGTTTTTCTTCTGTTGATTCTTCTTCTGTTGATTTTTCTTCTGTCAATTCTTCTTCTTCTGCTAATTCTTCATCCACATCTTCCTTCTCATGTTT
>JAIECC010000151.1 GCA_029068665.1 Lachnospiraceae bacterium | reverse complement strand
ATATCGGCAAAAAATAAAAGAATAATATGAATAAATAATTCATTTTTTGCCGATACTATGGTATAATGTACGCGAAAGTAATGAGCAATGCGCAGATATAAGATGAAAAAAATGGCAGCTTGCTGACGGTTTTTTTATCTTACATCTGCATAGGGCGAAGCCCGCGAACGAGGAAAACCGAAGGTTTTTCGAGTTCATATTGCGGTCATGGTATAATGTCATCATAGGATATAAATGATACCAGGAGGTTGTTATGAAGTATTTATCCGTAAAAGAAATGGCGGAAAAGTGGAATTTATCAGTACGGACAGTACGGAATTACTGTGCAATGGGAAAGATTCCGGGAGCATTCCTGACAGGTAAGACCTGGAACATTCCGGAGGATGCAGTGCAACCGGATAGAATTAATAAAGCAAAGAAACAGCCCCAAACATTACTGGAGGTCTTAAAAACAGAACGAACAAACAAGATTTCTGGTGGTATCTACCATAAGATACAGATTGACTTGACTTATAATTCAAATCATATAGAAGGTAGTCGTTTAACCCATGATCAGACACGTTATATTTATGAAACCAATACTATTGGTGCAGATGCCGGACCGCTAAATGTTGATGATATCGTAGAAACTGCAAATCATTTTAAATGTATTGACATGATTATTGAGCAGGCAAATTATAGCTTGAGTGAAGCTTTTATCAAACAGCTTCATTTGACTCTGAAAAGCGGCACCAGTGATGCCAGAAAGGACTGGTTTGCCGTAGGCGATTATAAACGTTTACCTAATGAGGTAGGCGGTAAGCAAACTGTAACTCCGGAGGAGGTCCACGGCAGAATGAAAAGGCTGTTGGATACGTATAATCAAAAGAAAACAAAGACCTTGGAGGAAATAATAGAATTTCATTATCAGTTTGAATTGATTCATCCATTTCAGGATGGGAATGGACGTGTAGGACGGCTGATTATGTTTAAGGAGTGTCTGCGTAATAATATTGTTCCCTTTATCATTGATGAAGAATTAAAACTGTTTTATTATCGTGGGCTTCAACAATGGAAGTCAGAACGGGGGTATTTGCTTGATACCTGCTTAAGGGGACAGGATAAATTTAAGGTATATATGGATTATTTTAGAATTCCATATGAAATGAATATATAAACAAGACCGCTTCATACTTTAGATAATTCAAAGG
>JAIECC010000150.1 GCA_029068665.1 Lachnospiraceae bacterium | reverse complement strand
TTATTATACCATGATTCCGCTCTGCTCCATCATGGTTCGCGCACATTCGCCAAATGTCTGCTTTGCAGCCGCTTGGCTCATTGTGTTCGCGTATATTGGCTGCACTATGCCTGTTTCATAAGCAGAA
Organism: Lachnospiraceae bacterium; assembly: GCA_029068665.1. GTDB lineage: Bacteria > Bacillota > Clostridia > Lachnospirales > Lachnospiraceae > CAG-632. The sequence continues at coordinate 1,066 of JAIECC010000150.1, read as the reverse complement.
AAAATTCCAGCTGGAATATGCCATATAATACCGGCTGATGCAGCATATAGATAATCAGAGAATGCCTTCCAATAAAGCTAAGCGGCGGCATATTAAATTGCAGTATTGCTTTTACCCGTTCTTTTTCAAACACCTTATATCTCTGCATCAATTGATAGACAAAATATCCGGTGAGAAATAAAAAGAACCATGGAAACAGCGAAAAATAATCCGTTGAAAAGAACACTTTAGGATCCGGGTCCATAAAGCCAAGATATGTCTCAAACATTCCCCGATAAAGTACATGATAGACCTTTTTCGGAATCTCCCACAGCTCCCAAATGTTAAAACACAAATATCCATTATTAATATACCTTGTCAAAACAAACAAAACGCCGCTAACAATAAAACCTACCCATGGATTTTTGTTTCGAACCCACTTATCTAATGGGACCATCAAAAGCATGCAGCTTCCAAGCATGGTCAAAACTCCGAATATTACCCGGTCCTCCCACATAAACAACATGGTAACCACAGTAACCAGGGCACCACCACCAAAAACCAGCACTCCTCGCCGGAAATGCCTTCTGCCAAGGCTCCAGCAAAAACCGGACAACAAAATAAATGTCTGACAAATACTCTGCTGCCATACATAAGCATAGATACCTCTATACCAATCCCAGTCCACCCCATAGAGATAGACCAAATCCCACGTGCCATGATAAACAATCATACTGATTAAGGTCAATCCCCGAAGGGTATCCAGTAAATGATATCGCTGCTTTTGTAATACCTGGGATGATTCCATCCTTCTTCCTCCTATTTTGTGCTAATAACAAATAATTAACACAAAACGAAAAGCATTGCAAGCAATCAGAGCCATAATAATTTCAACAAGCCCAGCAATACCAAATGTGCCGGATAGAAAATATAGAAAAACCATTTGTGAATCGGTTTTCTGCTACCTCCCTCTCCATTATAACAAAATTGAATCAACAGCGGCACCATAAAAATACCAAGCTGATATAATGCCTTCCAAGAAATTCCTCCAAATAGAAAAGTAACTACTGTATGGAAAATTGTAACG
>JAIECC010000015.1 GCA_029068665.1 Lachnospiraceae bacterium | reverse complement strand
CCTTTGAAATCTGGCATAAGAAAATCGGTATTCCGGAGAATCGTATCTTCCGTTTTGGCAAGGCTGATAACTTCTGGGAGCATGGCGCCGGTCCTTGTGGTCCTTGTTCCGAAATTTACTATGACCGGGGAGAAAAGTATGGCTGTGGAAAGCCGGATTGTACCGTAGGCTGTGACTGTGACCGCTATATTGAAGTGTGGAATAACGTGTTCACCCAGTTTGAAAATGACGGCAAGGGCAACTATACGGAGCTGGTTCAGAAAAATATTGATACCGGTATGGGTCTGGAGCGTTTGGCTGTTGTCGTACAGGATGTAGATTCCATTTTTGATGTGGATACCATTCAGGCACTGCGGAATAAGGTCTGTGAATTTGCAGGCGTTGCTTATAAGTCAGATGAAGCAAAGGATGTATCCATTCGTCTGATTACGGATCATATCCGGTCAGCAACCTTTATGATTTCGGATGGCATTATGCCTACCAACGAAGGAAGAGGCTATGTGCTTCGCCGTTTGATCCGCCGGGCTGCCCGACACGGACGGCTGCTGGGAATTGATGGTATGTTTCTGGCAAAGCTGAGTGAAACGGTCATTGAAGGCTCCAAGGACGGATATCCGGAGCTGGATGAGAAGAAAGACTTTATTTTCAATGTACTGAATCAGGAAGAAGAAAAGTTTAATAAAACCATTGACCAGGGACTTTCCATTCTGGCATCCATGGAAGAAGAGATGTCCGGAAAGGATAATAAGACCCTGGCAGGTGCAGATGCTTTTAAGCTGTATGATACCTATGGATTCCCTCTGGATCTGACAAAGGAGATTCTGGAGGAAAAGGGCTATGATGTAGATGAAGCCGGCTTTCAGGCGGCTATGGAGGAGCAGCGGATTGCTGCCCGTACCGCAAGAAAGACAACGAATTACATGGGAGCAGATGCTACGGTATATGATGAAATCGATGCGGCTGTTACCACGGAGTTCATCGGATATGATACACTGAACGGAACATCGAAGATCACAGTGCTGACCACGGATACAGAGCTTGTGGAAGCCATTGTAGACGGCCAGCATGGAACGATTTTTGTAGAGCAGACTCCATTCTATGCTACCATGGGTGGTCAGGAAGGAGATACCGGTGTAATCACCACTGCTGACGGTGAATTTCAGGTAGAGGAAACCATTAAGCTTGCCGGGGGCAAGGTGGGACATGTAGGAACGGTTCGCAAGGGTATGTTCAAGACTGGAGATACCGTTGCATTAAAGGTAGGTCAGAAGGGCCGGGAAAATACCTGTAAGAATCACAGCGCAACTCATTTGCTCCAAAAGGCTTTAAAGACTGTACTGGGTTCTCATGTAGAACAGAAAGGTTCTCTGGTAACGCCGGACCGGCTGCGCTTTGACTTTGCCCATTTCTCACCTATGACAGCAGATGAAATTGCAAAGGTGGAAGCCCTTGTGAATGAAGAGATTCAGGCTTCTCTGCCGGTAGTCACTCAGATTATGGGGATTGAAGAGGCAAAGAAGACCGGTGCTATGGCATTGTTTGGAGAAAAGTACGGAGATACGGTTCGTGTGGTTTCCATGGGTGATTTCTCCATTGAGCTTTGTGGTGGAACCCATGTGGAGAATACCGGGGTAATTTCTTACTTTAAGATTATCTCAGAAAGCGGTGTAG